>JAIOOZ010000087.1 GCA_021414185.1 Betaproteobacteria bacterium | reverse complement strand
GCGCGCGCTCGTCAACAAGCTCAACTCGGAGATCGTGCGCGTCACGCGTCTGCCGGAAGCCCGCGAGCAATTCGCCGCGCAGGGCGCGGAAGCCATCGGCAGCACGCCTGAGGAATTCGCGCAGCACCTGCGCATCGAAATCGACAAATGGGCCAAGGTCGCGAAAGCGGCCAATTTGCGCGCCGAATAAGCGCCGCGGAGTTCGCGCGGTTTATTGAGCCGCCGCGTTTACCGTGACGATGCGCCGCTCTTCGATCGACTTCAACGCTGCTTGCGTGACCGCGACGGTGTACAGGCTGTCTTCGCCATCCGGCAATAAGCTGCGCTCGCCGCGGAGTTCGCTTTCAAAGGCCTGGATCTCCAGCTCATAAGCCGGGCTCGGCGAGAACGTTTCCGCCGTCACGCCGTTTTTATCGCGCACGCTGACCACGTGCTCCTTGGCAAAACGCAGCGCCGAAGCCCGGTCACCCATTGAATCAAATCGAGCAGATGCACGCCGACGTCGAAGATGACGCCGCTTTGCGAATTGTCGAGCCGCCAGGTCTTGCGCGCGGGGTTTGCGGAGCCGCGCTCGAGCGAAACTTCAGCGAGCCGGCCGAGGCGGCCTGAGCGCACGATTTCGCGCGCGCGCACGATTGCCGCGTCGAGACGGATCTGATGCGCGATGCGCAGCACGACGCCGGCGTCGCGGCAGGCCGCGACCATCTCGCGCGCGTGCTCGACTTTCATGGCGAAAGGTTTTTCGCACAGAATGTTTTTGCCGGCCTTGGCCGCGGCGATGACTGCTTCGTAGTGCATCGCGTTCGGCAGGGCTATGTACAAAGCGTTTACGTCCGGGTCTTTGAGCATCGCGGCGAGATTGTCGTGCGCGCGCGCGAAGCCGAAGCGCTTGGCAAATTCGCGGGACTTTTCCGGCGAGCTGCCGAGGCAGGCTGCGAGTTTCGATCCCGGACTTTTCTGCATGGCCGGCACCACGAAGTCAGCCGCCACCCAGCCCAGTCCCACTACGCCCCAATTGCACGATGCCGCTGCGTTGCCCATGTTGCCGTCCCCTGCCGCGTGAAAATGAAAGTATGGGAAGCTAGCACAGGAACGCAACGGGCGCACGGCCCGCGCGCTGCCACGTCAATGCGACATGCGATGCGGCAACTGCCGCGGCTATTTATTCCGCTTTGATGCCGCCCGCTTTGGCGACGGCGGTCCACGTCGCGATTTCCGCGGTGACGAGTTTGCCGAACGCCGCCGGCGTGCTGCCGACGGGCTCGGCGAACTGGGTAGCCAGACGCTCCTTCACGTCCGGCAGCGCGAGGACTTTGCTGATTTCACCAGCGAGTTTTTCCACCAAAGGACGCGGCACGCCGCTGGGCGCCATCACGCCGTACCATGAAGTCATGGTTACGCCCGCGTAGCCTGACTCCGCCATCGTCGGCACGTCCGGCTGCGCGGCCGAACGTTTGGGCGCGATCACCGCCAGCGCGCGCAGCCGGCCGGCGTTCACGTGCGGCAGCGCGATCGTCATCGTCGGAAACAGCATCGAGATATGTCCGCCGATCAGATCGGTCAGCGCGGGGCCGCCGCCTTTGTACGGCACGTGCACGATGTCGATCTTCGCCGCGATCTTGAATTGCTCGCCCGCCATGTGAAAAGGCGAACCCACGCCGCCGGAACCGAAAGTCAGCGTGCGCGGTTTCGCTTTCGCCAGCGCAACTAGGTCGTTCACCGAACGCGCCGCCAGCGACGCCGGCACGATCAGCCAGTTGGAAACGCGCATCGCTTCCGTCACCGGCATGAAATCCTTGCCCGCATCGAACGGCAGCTTTGCATAAAGTGCGGGAGTCACGCTGAACCCCGTGTCGACCATCAAAAGCGTGTAGCCGTCTGGATTTGCCTTGGCGACGAGGTCGGAGCCGATGATGGAGCCGGCGCCGGGACGGTTGTCGACGACCACCGTCTGCCCGAGCGTGTCCGCGAGCTTGGCGCTGAGGAGACGCGCCGCATAGTCGGTGGTGCCGCCCGGCGCGTAAGGAACCACGAGCCTGATCGGGCGGTTCGGATAGCTCTTTGCGTCCTGGGCGCAAACTGAAGTCACGCACGACGCGAGCATGCCCATCGTCAATACTGCCTGAATAAATCTGGAACTCATCTGGTTTGCTCCCGGCAAAAATGTTTACTTGCACCCGCTGTTACGTCGCCGGCACCTGTGGCGATCACGCTGCGCCCGCGCGCATGGGATGATTGTAACCCCGTCTTTCTCGACCGCTGACGCCTGCACCGATACAATGTTCCGGGTTCTATTTTGGTGCGCTGCGAGGCTTGACCATCAACCAACACGGAGAGCTTGCCATGAGCGAATACATTTATCTCGTCCAGATGGACGTCAAGCCCGAAGTCGAAGCGGAGTTCAACCGCATTTACGACGAGCAGCACATTCCTGAAATCTCAAAGGTGCCGGGCGTGCTCGACGTCAAACGCTACGTGCTTGAAAAACCGGCGCCCGGCGCGCCGAAATACGCGGCCGTTTACCGCGTCTCGTCGCCCGACGTGCCGCAAGGCTCGGCGTGGGTCGCCGCATCCGACACCGGCGACTGGAAGCCCAAGGTGCGGCCGCATACGTTCAACCGCATGCACAGCCTTTATCGCCTGCTGTAGAAGCCGACATGGACCGCGGCATCTGGGCGATATGGTACGACCTGCCCGCAGAACACAAGGCGGAATATCTCGAGTGGTTTCACCACGTGCATATTCCCGACAAGCTGGCGCGTCCCGGTTATGTGTGGGCGGCACACTACGAGCTTGAAGTCGACAAAGGCTATCTCGCGTTGTTCGGCGGCGCCACCGCGCACACGTTTCTCAATCCGAGTCCAGGCCAGTTGCTGCTGCGCCAAAGTACTGAGACCAAACACTTCATGAGCATACGCCGGCACTCGTCGGCCTGCATACTCGCCGAAGAAATTCGCGTGGATGGACCTGCTGCCGCGCAACGCGGCCCGGGCATGACCACCGGACCGGTGATACAGATGGGGAATTACAATGCCGCCAGCCCCGCGGTCGAGGACGATCTCGGCGCGTGGTACGCGCAGGAGCGCCTGCCCTTGCTCGCCAAACTGCCCGGCTGCATAGGCGCGCGCAAGATGTTGGCGACGGCCGGCGCCTACAAGCACGCGATACTCCACGAATTCGTCTCGCTCGAAATGCGCGAACAACATTTCGCGCCGCACGAAGCCGCGGCGCACGACCCGAACACCTGGATGGGGCGCGTGCGGCCGCAGCTCACGCATTCGGCGCGCTCGCCGGCGGTGGGAAAGCGCATCTGGCCGGTGGTCAACGCTTAGAGAGGCTAACCCTTGAATGCATGCCGCAGCGGAATCGATCTTTCCGCGGGCGCATACCAGCCCTGGTGCGAATAATGGTCGGTGTGCAGATAGCACTGGAAGCGCGCTTCCTTCCCGCCTTTTTGAAATGTCAGCAGCCGGCTGCTCGGCCACCAGCGGCGGTTCTCGCGTCCGTGATAGCGCGTCATCGCGCCGACGTTGGCGAAGGTGATGTTCCAGCGGCGCTCGAGCATCTCTTTACGGCCGAAGCGGTCGTCGGGATGCGCGTGCGTGTGGCTGCCCAGCCATAAATCGATCGCGCCCGGATTCTTCTCGAAATAGTCGTGGAATGCATTGGTGTTGGCGTCGTCGCCGACCCAGTACAAATAGGACGCGCCCTCGGCGTCCTCGTAGCGATGATGGTAATTGCCGTTGACGCCTTCCCACGGCCCGGTTGCAGTAGTCGTGTCGCGCAGCATGTGATGCGCGCAGGTGACGATGATTTTGTCGCGGTTGGCTTCGACCGCGTTGCGCCACCA
>JAIOOZ010000268.1 GCA_021414185.1 Betaproteobacteria bacterium | reverse complement strand
TTCACCATGCGCCCGAACGCGTTGTCCCAATAACGAATCTGGTCCGGCGTGAGGCCTTTCGCGCCCATCACGCTGCGCGGCAGGTCGAACACGACATCGAAGCCCTGTTCCTTGAAAGTCGGCACGGTGGCGAGCAGCCCGCCCAATCGCTTCGGCGACGCGATGCCGAGCAGGCGGATCTTTTTCGTCTCGTAGAGCGGCAGGAAATTTCCCGGCGTGACGGACACGATGTCGACGTGGCCGCCAAGCAGCGCGGCGACCGCTTCGCCAGACGAGCCATAGACCACGATCTTGAGTTTCTTCAGGTCGGCGCCGGCTGCGCGCGCGAACAATGCGGCGGTGATGTGAAACGCGTTGCCACGCGCGGTCGCGAGCGCGATGGAGAGCGCGGACGGGTCCGCTTTCAGGCGCTGCGCCAGGTCCTTGCTGCTCGTGACCGGCGATTCGGCGCGCACCATGAACAGTATCGGCTCGGTGATCAGATTCGCGATCGGCGTGAACTCGAAATAATTGACGCTCAACTGTCCGGTCAGCAGCGCGGCCAGCGGCGTCGACGTCTGCACTGCCAGCTTGCCGCCGTCGCCCGGAAACTGCGACAGGTAGCTGTAAGCGACCGCGTATGCGCCGCCCGGTTTGTTGACGACATTGATCTGCGGCTCGACGAATTTCTGCATCTGCAGGATGGATTGCGCGGTGCGCGCGGTGTTGTCCACGCCGCTGCCGGGGCCGGTGCCGACGATGAATTCGACGGCTTTGTCGGGTTTCCAGTCTGCTGCAACGGCGGCAGACGGGGTGAGCAGGCAGGCAAAGAGAGCCAGTGAAGCGGCGCACGCGCGATGCAGAATCTGCTTGTTCAAAGGCTCCTCCGTGCGGTTTCCCGCGGTTATTTCGGCTTGTAGCGGTGGTCGGCGATGCGTTTGATTTTCGAAGTCGACGTCAGCCCCGTCAGGCTGTCCAGAGATTTGGCATCGACGATCTCGACGTCGACTTTCACCGACAGCACTTCCTTGAAGCGGCGCTCGAGGTCCTGGCGGAGTGC
>JAIOOZ010000267.1 GCA_021414185.1 Betaproteobacteria bacterium | reverse complement strand
GTCGAAAAATGCATTCGACCAGGTGCGCAAGGGCATTGCGATCGCGCGCCAGGCGCTGCCCGGTCCGGTGCATTTCAACGTGCCGACCGATGTGGCTGGCATGGAGCAGGCCGAAGCGCGGCGCTTCGCGCCCGTCACGGTACGCACGCTGCCGCGGCGCGAAGACCGCATGCCGATCGAAGCACTGCTGAAGAAAGCAAAACGTCCGCTCGCGCTGGTCGGCGTGGGCGTGCAGATCGATGGCGCCGAGCGCGAATTCAAACGCTTTATCGAAGCGTGGCGGATTCCGTTTATTGCGACCTACAAAGCCAAAGGCGTGGTGCCGGAAGATCATGCGCTGTGCGCAGGCGCCACCGGCTTGAGCCCGGTGGTCGACAAGATCCACATGGCGCACGTGCGGGAATCCGACCTGATATTGACCGTGGGCTTCGACCCGGTCGAGTTGCGCGCCGACTGGATGGCGCCGTGGGACGAGAAAAAAGCCACCGTCAATATCGACATCGTGCCCAATACGCACCATGTATACCGCAGCACTTACGAATACACGGGGAGCATCGCCGGCTGCCTGCATACACTCACGCAGGCCGCGCCCAAGCGTGCGCCTTCACGCTGGCTGGACGCCGACCTCGACCGTTACCGCAGGACGATACAGCACGCAATCGAGAGCAATCCGGTCAAAGGTCTCGGCCCTTACCAGGTCGCGCTGGCGCTGCGCGAAGTATTTCCGCGCGACACCATTGCCACCATAGACACCGGCTCGCACCGTATCCTGATCAATCACGTGTGGCAGTCGTTCGAGCCGCGGCGGCTGCTGCAGTCCAACGGCCTTGGCACCATGGGTTATGCGCTGCCGTCGGCGATCGCCGCGAAAATGATGTTTCCCAAGCGGCCGGTGCTGGCGATGATGGGCGAGGCCGGCCTCGACATGGTGATCGGCGAAATGGCGCTGCTTTCCCAGCATAAGCTCGCCCTGACGCTGGTAGTCTTCCGCGACGACACGCTGTCGCTGATCAAACTCAAGCAGGAGCGCATGAAACTGCCCGAGACGGGCGTCACCATGGGCAGCCCCGACTACGTAATGCTGGCCGAGGCCTATGGCGGCAACGGTTTTGTCGTCAACAACGTGGCGGAACTGAAAAAAGCCGCGCGCGTTGCGCTGAACAGCAAACGCTTTACGCTGATCGAGGCGCGCATCAATCCCGCCGAATACAAGCACCAGATGTGATGCCATGATGAGAGATCGGATCATCGGTGCGGTTGCCCTGTTGCTCGCCGCCGTGTATTTATATGCGACCAAGCAGATCCCCACGCTGGAAATCGGCGATCCGCTCGGGCCCAAGGCGTTTCCGGTACTGCTCGGCATTGCCCTGATTGCCGCCGCCATCCTGCTGTTTGTCGAGACGCTGAAAAAAGACGATGCGCCGCCTGTCAAGGCCCCGCGCGAAGCTCTGCATTATCTGTGGCTGATCGGCGGCGTGACGGTGTGGACCGCGCTGTATTTCTGGGTGTTCGACCGCGCCGGCTACCTGCTGTCGACGACCGTATATCTGTTGGTCCTGACGGCCAGGTTCAATCGCGGCAAGTGGCGGGCCAACATACTGACGTCGGTGTTGTTTGCGCTGGGCAGTTATATATTGTTCGTCAGGATACTCGGCGTCACCTTGCCCAAAGGCATTCCGCCGCTTGAATCGCTGAGCTCGGCGGTTGATGCGGTGTGGGCTGTTGCGGCCAAGGCAATACGCGGGGGCTAGGCGGAACCATGGACACTTTCGGTCACATCATTAATGGTTTCAACGTCGCGTTGATGCCGATCAACCTGTGGTACACCTTCCTCGGCTGTTTCATGGGCACCATCATCGGCATCCTGCCCGGTATCGGGCCGGCGGCAGGCATCGGGCTCCTGATCCCGATTACCTTCGGCATGGACCCGACGTCCGCGCTGATCATGATGGCGGGGATTTACTACGGCGCGATGTATGGCGGATCGACCACGTCGATACTGATCAACACGCCGGGCGAAGCGTCTTCGGTGATGACCGCGCTCGATGGTTACCAGATGGCGAAAAACGGCCGCGCCGGCGCGGCGCTGGCGGTGTCGGCGATCGCGTCTTTTCT
>JAIOOZ010000377.1 GCA_021414185.1 Betaproteobacteria bacterium | reverse complement strand
ATTCAGCCACAGAGAACACAGAGGTCACAGAGAAATTCCAAGAGACTGAAAGATATTCAATAGTTTCTATTTTCTTTTCCTCTGTGTCCTCTGTGCTCTCTGTGGCTAACGTTTTTGATTTTGTCTTAGCTAATCGTCGAGGCGGATGTTGGCTTTCTTGCCGAGGCTGGAAATGCGCGCCCGTTCCGCAAGCATGAACGTGGCAAATTCGGCGGGTGACTCCGGTTGCACGCTAGCGCCTTGCTTCGCGATCAAGTCGCGTACTTCTGGTGCCTGCAAAGCCCTGATGATTTCCGCGTGCAACTTCTTTGCAATCGCCGGCGGGGTCCTGGCGGGGACTACGACGCCCCACCATTGGGTGATTTCATATCCCGGGACTGTATCGGCGACCGTCGGCAGTTCCGGAATCAACGGGTCGCGTTTAGCCCCGGTGGTCGCAAGGACTCTGATGCGTCCGCCTTTGGCGTGTGGCATGGCGACCAGCGGCGACGTGATCAGGTATTGCAACTGGCCGCCGATCACGTCGGTCAGCGCCTGCGCAGCACCCTTGTACGGCACGTGGCTGGTCTTGATGTCGGCGAGTACGTCGAACATCGCGCCGGCGAGATGCGCGGGCGAACCGTTGCCGGCGGAGCCGTAGTTGAGTTGCCCCGGTTTTGATTTCGCGAGCTTTACGAGGTCCGCGACACTCTCCACGCCGAGGCCTGCGTTGACCGTCATGACGTTGGCGACCGTCGCCATGCGCGTGAGCGGCGCGAAATCGCGGCCGATGACGCCGGACGCTCCTGCTCGAACGTCGACGACCACCTGCTGGTTGAGTTGCTGCGACAGCTTGTTGGCGACGATGCGCGACAGCAAATCCTGCGAGCTGCCGGTGGCGCCCGGTACCAGAAAGCGGATGGGGCGGGTAGGGTAGTTGTCGGCCGCGATGGCCGTTTGCAGAATTACGAGACCGAGCAAGCAGAACGGTGCGCGCAATGCCGGCGTGCGGGGTCCTCTTGCAGTCGGAAGACTATGACTTCGCGGCAATCTCATATACGGCCTGCACCGGCCAGTGATCGGAGGGCGCTGAATCCTGCAGATAAAAATGCGGCACCGCCGCCGACACCGCGCGGGCTTCGGAGTTGGACACCAGCCAGTCTATGCATTGATTGACCACGCGATCTCCCGGCTGCACGTTCGTTGTCGGGTAGCAGTGATAAGTCGGCGGCGCCTGGATGCCGAGCGCGGCGAAGCAGCTTTTATAACCGGCTTCATGCAGCATGCGCGGCGGATGCACCGGGTCGTTCATGTCACCCATGAAAAACAAAGACTCGCCCGCATGGTTCAGCTTCTGCAGGGTGCCGATGATGCGGCGTATCTGCTCGACGCGCGGCGACTGGCCGGTTTCGCACTCGTGTTTGTTGCGCTGGGAGGTCAGGTGGGCGGTCGCGACCAGCATGGTGCGGTCGAGGTCGCGCATTTTCAAACGCACCCAGAAGAGACGGCGCACGCCATCCGGTATGCCGACGTCTTCGGCGCCGTGCTCGATGCGCGTGAACCGCGTATCGCGCCAGTAAATATTGCTTTCGGTCGTCCAGCCCGGGTACGGATCATCGATGCGCTTATGAGATGGCAGCGTCTGGTCGATAAACTCGCGCGACTGCGCCTGCAGTTCCTGCACGCACAGAATGTCGGGGTTAAAGGTTTCCAGAAACCCGCGCAGTGCCGGCGCGCGCACTGCCCAGCGTTGCGTCAGCCAGATGTTATAGGTGACGATGGAAATTCTTGCCGGGAGCACGCTGGTCGCCTCGTCCTAATAGTAGGCGGCTTTGGAGCCCGGCGGAGGCGAATAGCGGAAAGTGCCGCGCTTCAATATCGCGTCCTTGCCGCCGACTTCGTCGATTTTCGCGGTCTGGTCGGCCTTGGCGAGCTTGTCTGCTGCGTCGGGATCGACCACTTTGCGCAGCGCCGCTTCGCATTCCTTGATGATTGCGGCGGAACCGGCGTCACGTCCGAGATCGTTGCGCTCATTCGGATCGGCGGCCAGATCGAACAACATCGGCGGCATGCCGGCGTAGTAAATGTATTTGTATTTGCCGTGACGGATCATGGAGGTGCCGGTTATCGCACCCGCGGCATGGTATTCGGACAATATCGTGCGCTTCGGCACATGGCCACGTGCGATGTCGATCAGCGAATGGCCCGGGAGATTCGCATCGCTCGCGTCGAGCTTCGCGCCGGCGCCTTCGACCAGTGTCTGAAAGGCGTCCGCCAGCATCACCGGCACATCGCACACATTGCCTTGTGGAACATCTGGCCCCGCGAGGATCATCGGGATGCCCGCCGATTCTTCGTACATGGTCGACTTGCCCCACATGCCGCGCGTGCCAAGATTGTCGCCGTGGTCCGACGAGTAGAGCACGCGGGTGTTGGCGGCGAGGCCGGTCGTTTCCAGCGTGGACAGGATTTTGCCGACGTTATCATCGAGGAACGAGGTCAGGCCGAAGTAGGCCGCGATGGCGCGCCTCACCATGGGCGCGTCGAACGGCTCGTCGAAGCACTGGCATTTACGCATGGCATCGGTGAACGGATGGCGCGGGCGCTCGGCCTGCTCGTACATGAGCGGCCACGGCACGTCTTTTTCCGGATACATATCGAAGAACTGTTGTGGTGCGATCAGCGGAAAGTGGGGCGACACGAAACCGACGTAGAGCACCCATGGCTTGGCGCGATACTTGGGCGCTTCTTTTTCCAGCCACTGCTGGGTATGCGCCGCGATGTCGCGGTCGTACTTCGTGTATTCGGATTCGCCCGGCCCGGCTTCAGGCCCCAGCTTTTTCGAGCCCTGGCGTATTGGCAGTTCGTCGCGTATGAGGCCCAGCAGATCGCCAACGCCATTGACGATATGCATGGGCAGGATTTCCTCGTCGAAGCCGTTGCGCTTAGGCTCGGAGTCCTGGTAATGCAGTTTGCCGATGGATGTTACGCGATGGCCCTGCGCCATCAGTCGGTGGCCCCACGTCGGCGGCTCGCCGTCGTACGCAATCGCGTTGTCCCAGCAGCGGTGTTTGTGCACGTACTGGCCGGTGGCGAAAGACGCGCGTGCCGGCACGCAGATCGGGCAGTTCGTATACGCGGAGGTAAAACGTGTGCCGCGTGCCGCCAGCTTGTCGAGGTTCGGCGTTTTGATCATCGGGTGCCCATAGCATCCGGTGACGCGTTTGTTGTGCTCGTCCGAGAGAATGACGATGAGATTCGTTGCTTTCAAATTACGCTCCAATCTACTTCAAAAGGCGGCCACAGAGGTCACAGAGTTCACAGAGGAAGATCAAAAGCAAGTCGCGGATTAGTTGTTGTGATTTTTCCCTGTACCCCTCAAGGGGGTATTGAAAAGAATGCTCTCTGTGGCTGATTTTATTTGTATTTTCTTTGCAGAATTTCGGCTAGCGGCACGCCGCTGTCGATGTCGGCTTTGCGCTTGGTGTCGCCGCCGTCGATCTTGCGCGAGGCTTCGAGCACCGCCGCGGCCTTTGCATACGGCACGAATGCGACGCCGGCCTCGTCGGCACAGACGAGATCGCCGGGCCGTACGGTGATGCCGAGGATCTCCACCGCACCGTTCACTTCCACCGTCTGCGAGCGCCACTTGCCGGTGATGGGTGTAAACCCGCGGCACCACACCGGCCAGCCCATGTCGCGGTACTGATCGGGGTCGCGCAACGTGGCGTCGACAATCGCGCCGGCGAAGCCTTCGCGCCGCGCGAGCGTCGCCGATTGTCCGCCCATGTTGGAGCAGCCCATGATGCCCTGGATGACGAGCACGTCGCCGGGTGTGGCGAGGTTGTGCGCTTCGGTTTCGCACTGGCCGCTTGCCTTGTCGAGCGCCGCCTTGTGGATCTGCGTCGAGTGCGCGACATTGCGCACGGTGACCGCCGGACCGACGATGCGCTTGCCGGAGATGACTGGCGGCAATTGGTAAGCGGGTACGACGCCGACAATGCCGAGTTCGTCGAACGCATCCGAAATCGTGCCGGTCAGATCGACCAGCGCCTTGAAGCCGTCGATGATGTTCGCGGGCAGGCGCGGCAATTCGAGCAGGCGTATCGCGTCGCGCGGCAGTTTGCCGAGAGTTTTCTTGTCAGCCATGGAATAAACAATCGCGGGTGGGGGAGGGCTTCGATTGTAGGCGTTCGCTCAACCTTGCGTCAATTTGCCGCTTTCGCTATTGTGCGGGACTCCAACCACACGCGATTGACATTTATGGCGAGCAAGAAAAAGGGCATGCGGCGCGGGCTCACGGCGTACGGCGACGAGGATTTTTCGCTGTTCCTGCGCACGGCTTTTATCAAGGCGATGGG
>JAIOOZ010000086.1 GCA_021414185.1 Betaproteobacteria bacterium | reverse complement strand
CAATCATGAAAAAGCTGGTGACGATGGTATTTGCAGGTTGTATGGCGATGTCGATGGCGGGCGCTTACGCCGCGGACGACATGAAAAAAGACGGCATGACGAAAAAAGATGAAATGAAGAAAGACGAGATGAAGAAGGACGGCATGATGAAAAAGGACGAAATGAAGAAGTAAGCGGCGCCCGCCGCCCGGCCTGTAAGTGGTTGTGGGTCGGGCGGCGACTTCCTGGGGGACTTTCTTGCTTGCGGCCAATTCCGCTCCCTATAATGGTCCGCCTGCAGTTCGGCGCATCATTCATAAATTCCACCGGGGGGGAGCATGGCAAGTCCACAAACCATTCTGCTGGCAATCGGCATCGCCGCGCTGACGGCCCATGTGCCGGCCTGCGCCGACAGTTATCCCGACCGTCCGATACGCTTCATCGTGCCCTTCCCGCCCGGCGGCAATACCGACGTGCTGGCGCGCATCCTTGCCAAAGGACTGACCGAAGCCTGGCAGCAGCAGGTCGTCATCGATAACAGGCCGGGCGCGGGCGGCACGATAGGCGTGGCGCTTACCGCAAAAGCTTCGCCGGACGGTTACACCATAGTGATGGGATCGTTTGGCAGCGTGCTGCTCGCAAAGAGCCTCTACAAGAACCTTCCCTACGATTCGATGCGCGACCTCGATCCCGTCGTGCTGGTGACCGAGCCGCCCGGCGTCATGGTGTGCAGCCCGACGTTCAAGGCCAGGACCCCGCGCGAACTGATCGAGCTGGCCAGGACAGCACCCGCCCAGTTCAATTACGCCTCGGCCGGCAACGGGGCATGGAACCATCTGTTCGGCGAGCTCTTCAAGGAGCAGGCCAAGGTGAAAATGGCGCACGTTCCCTATAAGGGGACGGTGCCGGCGCTCAACGACATCATGGGCGGCCGCGTCGAATGGATGTTTTCGCCATTTCCGCCGGCCATGCCGCAGATCAGAGGCAACCGGCTGCGCGCGCTCGGCGTGACCAGCCTCAAGCGCTCCGACGTGCTGCCCGAAGTGCCGACGATTTCGGAAGCCGGGCTGCCCGGCTATGAGGCGGAAAGCTGGTTTGCGGTGCTGGCGCCGCGCAACAGCCCCAGGGACGCCATCAAAAAGATGAACCAGCAGTTGAACCGCATCATGCAGTCCGCCGAAGTCCAGGGCCTGCTCGCCGCCGACGGCGCGCGCGCCATCGGCGGCACCCCCGAGCAACTCGCGGCGTCGATGAAAGCGGGCATCCAGAAATGGAAAAAAGTCGTCGATGCGCTGGACCTGCAGCCCGAATAACAACTGCGCCAACCTGCGAGGAAACCGAACATGAGCAATCCCCGGAAATTCGTGCTGGTCGATATCGACGACGGGGTCGCAACTGTCACCCTTAACCGGCCGGAAGTGATGAACGCGATCAACCTGGCGCTGCGCGAAGAGGTCATCCAGCTCGCCGCGGAGCTCGATGCGGACAAGAACGTGCGCGCGGTGGTTTTGACCGGCGCCGGCGACAAGTCGTTCTGTGTCGGCGCCGACCTCAAGGAAAGGCAGGAAAAAACGGTCGAGGAAATGTATCACTTCCGCCGTTACGTCAATCCGCGCTGGGTCAGCGCGATTGCGAACATCACCAAGCCAACGATTGCCGCGGTCAACGGCTACTGCCTCGCGGGCGGGGTGGAGCTTGTTCTGCAGTGCGACCTTGCCATCGCATCGGATACGGCGGTTTTCGGCATACCCGAAGTGAGCCTGGGCTTCCTGCCCGGCGCCGGCGCCTGCCAGCGCCTGCCCCGCGCAATCGGGTTCAGCAAGGCGAAGGAACTGATACTCACGGGCCGCCGCTTCGGCGCGGCAGAAGCCGAACGTATCGGGCTGGTAACGAGAGTGGTGCCGCAGGCGCAGGTGCTGCGGGAAAGCCTGGCGCTCGCGCGAAGCATCGCCGCGAACCCTTCGATGTCCGTGATTCAGGCGAAGATCGCGGTGAACGCCTCGCAGGAAACCCTGCTCGCGGCCGGTCTGCGTTTCGAAAACGAAGCCTGGCTCTCCTGCATGTTGTCCGACGCGTGGAAGGGCAAGCTCAAGGATTTTGTCGCGAAGTAGAAAAGTCCTGGATATTTCGCACGCGGATGCACGGCGCCTCCGGCTACAACGCCACCATCCCCATCCAGAACATGACCTTGTCGCCGACATCGACATCGTAAGTACGCACGAAATCGAGCTTGCCGTCGGCGGCTATGCGGAACACCGACAATCCGGCGGCAACGGTGCGCACGCTGTCGCCTTCGCGCACGTTTACCGGCAGGTTGTGCTGTGCAACCAGCATGCGGCCGCTCGGGTCGATGTGAAAAGTGCGCGGATGTATCTTGCGCGTCTCGATGTTCTGAATCTGCGCAGGCTCACCGGTGGACTGGTTGAGCGAATACACGACAATGCTGTTTTCGCCGCCTTTGAAAACCTTTTTGCCCTGGAAGTCGATCTTCTCCTGGGCGCGGTTCGCGCCGTACAAATAACGGCCATTCGGATGCGCGTGCACCGCGGAGGCCGCCTGGCGCGCCCGGATGTTCTGCGGTTCGGCCAGCGTCTCCGCGCGGAAAGCGATC
>JAIOOZ010000376.1 GCA_021414185.1 Betaproteobacteria bacterium | reverse complement strand
CAGCCCGATGCGCGCCGCCCAGCCGGCATGCAACCGTTTGGTCCACGCGCCTTCGGCCAGGTATTCAATGATGCCGCTGGCCATGCTGCCCGCGATGCCGAGCGCGTCCACGGTCTGTTTGCGGTTCAAGCCCAGCGTCGTCGAAACGGCGAGCGTCGCTCCCATCGCACCGATCACGCCGGTCGGATGGAAACCCGCCTTATGTATGGCTTTCGGAATCACCATGCTGAGGCGGCACATCGATTCGATGCCGACAACCATGCCGAGCAGCGCCGCGCGTCCGCCGCGGCCAAAGCGCTCGCATGCCGCCAGCACCGCGGGCACAATGATGGTGCTGCTGTGCACGGGACCGCCTTCGAACGTGTCATCGAAATCTTCGCCATGGCCGGCCGTGCCATTGATCATTGCCGCGTCTTCGGCGCTGAACTCGCCGCCATGACCCAGCGCGGTACATGCGCCGCCGCGATCGACGCTCGCGATCAGCGCCTTGATGTAATCCGTGTTGCGCGCCGCGACGCACAGACCCGCGATATCGATCAGCAGGTCTTCGGTACGCGCGCGCACCGTCGCCGGAATCTTGTCCGCAGTGAGCCCGGCGACGCAGTTGACCAGCTTCTCGCTGACGGAAATCACGTGATCGGGAGCTGCTTTCATAACGCCGCTCCGCACTGCGGCATGCGAATTGTCATTTGAACTCCGGCTTTTTGTAGCGGCCGACCGGCACGAGTTCGGCCACGGTGCCGCCGGGCGCGCGGAACTTGATCGGGATCACGCCCGGGTCGCTGATGATTTCGCAGCCGTACGACTTGATCTGCGCTTCGGATGCCTTGAGGTCTTCAACTTCGACCGCGAAATGATGTATGCACGGCCCCTCGCCTGCCGCTTTCGATTCGGCGGACTGCGTGCCGGCGTCGTACTGAATCAGCGTGAAGTCGATCGCGCCGTCGCTCAGGTGCCGCGACAGGTGATCGCGCGTTTTGCGCGTCTCCACTTCACGGAAACCGAAAACCTTCTCGTAGAATTCGGTGGTCTTTTCGAGGTCTTCGACCTTCAGTGCCAGGTGCACGATGCGGTTCATGTGGGATCTCCTTGGTAAGCTGCGCGCACGTTCGCACCTTTGCAGCCGTTCGCGCAAGCCCCTTGTGCTATCATAAGGGCGTATAAATATTCATTCTTCCTGCCGCGTCACCCTGCCGACGCACGGCAACGAGATTCGCCCCTCCCCTGAAGTGCTGCTCAATCCCCGGGTTCGTGCGGATAAACCGGTGGAATCGGCTCCGTCTTGTTCATCTCGACGCCAAGTTCGCGCTCGATTTTTGCCATCTCCGTCAGCAGGGCTGAAAGCCTCAGTGCAACGCTCGCAAGATCGGCCTCGGGAATATCGAGTTCTATAAGCTGCGCCAGCTCGCGTATCTGACTGGATGACAGGTCCATATGTTACTCCGTAACCACTGCGGGCCGGACACCGCGCGTCGTCTGTTCGAGGACGGGATGCCGGGTATGCCAGGTTGTTGCGCGCTCGTACGCGTGGCCGATGCGATATACCGTCGCTTCCGCAAAGGGCCTGCCCGCCACTTGCAGCGACAACGGCAATCCATCTTTGGTAAAACCCGCCGGCACCGCCAGCGTCGGCACGTTCGCCAGACCGAACGGATGCGTGCTGATGCGGCGCAAAATAATGCGCTGCGCCATGTCCTCTTTTGATTGCACTGTTTCGCGCGTATCGTCGATCAGTCCCGCCGGCTTCAGGCTGGTCGGACACAGCAAAGCATCGTAGTTCTCAAACGCGCCGAGAATCTGCTTGCGCACCACGGCGCGCGCGCGCATCGCCCGCGAGTAAATCGCGGCGGGCACCAGCGCCGCGGTCGCCATCCGGCTGCGCGTGCCGGCATCGAAATCGCCCCAGCGGCCGCGCAACAGCGGCAGATACATCGAAGCAACGTCCGCATCGGACGTGAGCATAGCGAGAGGAATTGCATGCTTAGCCCACGGCAGGGATATTTCCCCGACCGTCGCACCCAACGCGCGCAGCACTTCGATCGCCTGCTCCATCGCCTCGCGCACTTCGGGATGCACGCCGTCGGGCCACGTCATTTCGGTTACGACTGCCAGGCGCATCCCTTTGAGATCTGTGCCTGCAACGAACGAAAAATCAGGCACAGCACGCTGGCTCGTCAACGCATCGTGCGCGTCATGACCCGCGATTGCACGCAGGAACAGCGCATTGTCTTCGACGGTTCGCGTCAGCGGCCCTATGGTATCGGCCGTCCAAGCGTACATGATGCCGCCGTGACGGCTGACGCGGCCGAACGTCGGGCGCAGACCGACCACGCCATTGGCAGCCGCGGGACCGCGGATCGAACCGCCGGTATCTTCGCCTAATGAACCCGAGCAAAAGCCCGCGGCGGGCGCAATGCCGGAACCGCTTGATGAACTCGACGGCGTGCGTTCCGTATTCCACGGGTTGCGCGGCTGGCCGTGCGCAAACACGTGAGTGCCGCCCTTGCCGAATTCGTGCAGGTTCTCTTTACCGATCAGGATCGCGCCCGCTTCCTTGAGGCGCGTGATCACAGTCGCGTCAAAATCCGGCACATGATCGGCAAAAATGCGCGAACCCAGTGTGGTCCTGATGCCTGCGGTGCAGAGCTGGTCTTTGACGCCGAACGGAATGCCGTGCAAAGGTCCGCGATAATCGCCGCGGTCGATCTCGAGCTCGGCCTGGCGCGCGGCCGCCAGCGCCGCTTCGCCGCATACGGTGATATAGGCGCGCAGCACCGGGTTATAGCGTTCGATGCGCTTGAGGCAGAGTTGAACCAGCTCAACGGGCGACAGCTTGCGCTCGCGTATCAGCCGGCCCTGCTCTGCCGCGCTCATGTATGCCAGTTCTTCTTCGCCCACGGATATTCCAGAACGGGATTGATGCGGCCAACTTTAACATGAAGACAAATGAGGCCCGTAATACAATGGTGCACTGTTTCAATGCCGAACTTCGCTCCCGCAGACGACCCTGGTGCATGTCGGCGAGTTTGGGGCCGCAATACAGGCACAAATCTGCTGCACCGGCCTATGGTATGGAGTTTGCTGATACATGGATCTCTACCTCAACGCAAAGTGTGAGCCGACCTTGAACCTACCTTCAGCAGCCCGACTCTTCGCAATATTTCTCAGCTTGGCCTGTGCATTCAATGCGTCGATCGCGTACGCACAGACGTGGAAACCCGAGCGCCCGGTTGAACTCGTCGTATTCGCCGCCGCCGGCGGCGGCAACGACAAGGCGGCGCGCGTCATCCAGAAAATCTGGCACGACAACCGACTGCTCGAAGCGGTCGTCGTCAACAAGGTCGGCGGCGGCGGTTCGCTTGCCTACACATACGTCAGCCAGAAAGCGGACGGGCATTCGATCGGCATCGCGCAGGCCGGACTGCTGACCAACCAGTTAACCGGCCGCAGCCCGCTCGGCATGGGCGATATAACGGTGCTGCCTTACATCGGCACCGAACCGGTGGCGCTCGCGGTCAAAACGGAATCGCCGTACAAGAATCTGCGCGAATTCATGGATCAACTGAAGAAAGACCCGGCGTCGCTCAGCATTTCCGTCGGCAGCACGCTGGGCGCCGTCAATCATTTCGCGATCGCGCTGCTGGCAAAAGCCGCGGGCGCCGATCCGAAAAAACTCAAGATCCTGGTTTTCGGCGGCGGCGCCGAGTCGGTCACCAACCTGCTCGGCGGGCATATCGATGCGATGGCGCAAGCCTCGAACAACGCGGCTCCCCACTACCAGGCGGGCAAGATGCGCATACTCGGATTGAGCACGGAAAAACGCTCAGCCAGCCTGCCCGATGTGCCGACTTTCCGCGAACAGGGCTATAACGTCACTATTGATGGATGGTATGTGTTCGTCGGCCCGAAGAATATGACGCCGGCGCAGATCGCTTACTGGGACAGCGTATTCGCGAAGACCGTGCAGACTGCCGAGTGGAAAAAATTCGTCGAAACCACCGGCTGGGAACTGGGCTACAAAAACTCGCAGGAAACGGCAGCTTACCTGCGCAAGGAAAACGACGAAGCCAGGGCCATACTCACCGAACTCGGCCTCGCCAGGCAATAACTCCCCTCAGGTACCCACTTCAAAGCCGGCCGCGCTCAGCACCGGTTGCGCGTTGAATCCAGTCAGGCGGCGTATCAGCTCTTTGGAACGTTCCGGGTGCGCAGAGCGCGCCGCGAGTCCAGCGGAGTAGATTGCGATGTTCTGCACTTCCGCCGGCAGCGGGCCGACCAGGGTAACGCCTTTGTTGGCGACGATTTCGGTGATTTGCGTGATGCCCATTTCGAGCAAGCCGCTGCTTTGCGCAAGATCGCCCATTGCGGCATAACCGTTCGGGAAAAATTGCAGCCGCGGTTTGAGTTCCGCTGCGATGCCCATCTTTTCGAGCGCGCTCATCACGACTTTACCGGCAGTCGCCACTGCGGGGTCCGGGAACAAGACCCGGGTCGCCGCGAGCAAATTGCCGCGCAGTGCCTGAACACTCGTGACGTCAGGCATGGGAGTCCCTGCGCGCACTGCGACGCCGGTGCCGACCTTGCCCAGATCGACGCGCGAGCCCGGCACAACCAACCCCTGCGCTATCAGCTCGTCGATCAGGGCCGCCGTCAGTATGATGACGTCCGCCGGCTCGCC
>JAIOOZ010000085.1 GCA_021414185.1 Betaproteobacteria bacterium | reverse complement strand
TAGACTGGTTATTTTACAATAAAACCAGCTTGCAACCTGATTAAAATGGAGAACATCTACCAGGAAGTTATCTTGAAACGATATAAGTAATTGATGTTATATATAAATAATACTTAGGTGGGGGAGGGGAAGAAGCAGGAGAGACGATAGACGGGTTTTAATGCATTTACGCCTCTCGCCTCTCGCCTGGCGTCTCTCGGCGAAGCACGCCTTTCGTCTCTCAGCGAAGCACGCCTCTCGCCTCTCGCCCGGCGCCTCTCAAAACGGCGGCTTAACCGCCGTATTCGTCATGCCTCTTCAACTCCTGCGGCGACACATACCAAGGCGCGCTCGACTTCCAGAAAATACTGCTGTCCGGCCGCGCGCCGGGGTCGCCGTCCAGCAGGCCGGCAGGGATGAGCATGTTCTCCGTCGTGTTGACCTTGTGCGGCACGCGCGTCCCGCATTGCGTGCAGAACGCCACCGCAAACCGCTTCGCGCCCGGCAGATCAAACCGCTTCACTAGCGACTCACCGGCCAGCCATTTGAATTGCGTTATCGGCAGAAATGCGTTCGCCGCGTGCGCGCTGCCGCTCGCCTTCTGGCAACGGGTGCAGTGGCAATAGCGGAATGCAGTGAAGGGCGGGGTGACTTCGAATTTGACGGAGCCGCAGAGGCAGGAGCCGGGGATTGGGGTGGACATACAGATTATCTCTCATGAAAACAGAATGATTGACGACGTTTAATATTATCACGCGCCTGTCTTGGCGCTTGACGACGTCATAAGGGAGGTAGAAGCTTTCGCAATACCCACTTTGACTTTGACCGCTTGCTATGGAACAGATGGTAACTTCGAATGCTTATTACTCTGCGGACGTCTCTGCATTCGTCGCTACTGCATCGGAAACGATTCTAGGGGCCATTTCTACAAATACTGATTTTGCGATGGAGGTAACGCAGCGAGATGCGTGGCGTGATCAAATTGAGATATTAAAACCGGCGCTTAAGGGAGTGAAAGGGCATATTTTCCTAGAGTTTGTTGTGCCTCGTATTGGGAGCCGGATTGACGCAGTGTTAATCATTGGCCCGATTATTTTTGTAATTGAATTTAAGGTCGGCGAGACAGAAATTAAACGCCAGGACATTAATCAGGTTTGGGATTACGCGCTAGATTTAAAAAACTTTCATTTGGAGAGCCACGAAGCGCCAATTGTTCCAATCTTGGTAGCGACTCATGCGACCAAATACGACACCGCCTTGACTATTCCGCATGCTGACAAGGTATTTCCGCCGCTACGATGTAATTCCAAAGGAATTCGGCAGCTTATCGATACTGCACTTGTTGAGATTTCTGGCAAAGAACTTGGTGCCCGTGAATGGTCTAGTTCATCGTATCAGCCAACTCCCACAATTATTGAGGCGGCACAAGCGCTATTTGCAAGACATTCTGTCGACGCGATAGCGCGTCATGACGCTGGGGCGCGGAATCTAAGGATTACTTCGAAACGTGTAGAAGAGCTGGCGGAGCAGGCGCGCCGAGACCATTGCAAGATGATCATTTTTGTCACCGGAGTTCCAGGCGCCGGAAAGACACTCGTTGGTCTGAATGTCGCCACGAAAAAGCGTGATCAAACCCAACCCGCGCATGCCGTTTTTTTGTCTGGCAACGGCCCTTTGGTTGCGGTGCTACGAGAGGCTCTCACTAGAGATGAAGTCGCTCGACTGCGGAAACGACTCAACAAGACGCGCAAAGGAGAAGTGGCCCAGAAGGTAAAGGCGTTCATTCAAAATGTGCATCATTTTCGTGATGATGGATTGCGGGACGACACACCGCCTAGCGACCATGTAGTCATATTTGATGAGGCGCAGCGTGCATGGAACCGCGAAAAAACCACTGATTTTATGCGTCGTAAAAGGGGGCAAGCAGAGTTTAACCAGTCCGAACCGGAGTTTCTGATCTCGTACATGGATCGACATAAGTGGGCTGTTGTAATTTGTCTTGTTGGTGGAGGTCAGGAAATCCATAGCGGAGAAGCAGGCATATCTGCGTGGCTGGATGCCATTAATGAAGGTTTCCCGTCCTGGCAAGTATATGTTTCCCCCAATCTTACAGATAGCGAATATACGGCCGGCCATGCACTAGAGTCTCTTAACGGACGAGCAAATGTTGTCAAAGATGAAAGTCTTCATCTAGCGGTTTCCATGCGCTCATTTCGCGCGGAAAACGTTGCGTCTTTCGTAAAGGCGGCTCTAGATTGCGAAGGGGAGAAGGCGCGTGAGAATTTGGCGAAGATGTCGTCACGTTACCCAATTGCGTTGACGCGTGATTTGGAAACCGCAAAGCAATGGATACGTGACCATGCTCGCGGCTCTGAACGGTTCGGGCTGGTCGCGTCCTCCGGTGCGCGGCGTTTAAAGCCACATGCAATTGACGTGCGCGTCGAGACAAATCCTATCCATTGGTTTCTCAACGATGCGAACGACGTCAGATCAAGCTATTACATGGAAGACGCAGCCACCGAATTTCAGATTCAGGGTCTGGAGCTGGATTGGGTTTGTATGACATGGGATGCCGACTTTCGTTTTTCAAAGTCGGGGTGGGGCTATCATTCGTTTGAGGGGGCTAAGTGGAAGTTGGTCCGAAAACTCGAACGCCAGCAATATTTGCGGAATGCTTACCGTGTCTTGCTTACGCGCGCACGCCAGGGTATGGTCATCTATGTGCCGAAGGGCGATGAACGAGACTGGACGCGCCCACCTGCATACTACGATTCGACTTTTAATTATCTCTCTAGTATTGGCATCCCAGTCTTGCCGAGTTAGAGGTTAAACAGCGTTAGCTCGAGGCTCCGAGGAGTGCAAAAGAAATGATTAGATCAATCGTTTTGCACGAAGACGTTTTTTACGAGTACTTCAAACCCATTCGCCATCCCGAGGCGCAGTACGATATATGGGGTGGTCATGGGCTTGAGACATTCGGAAAAGATCTTGAGATTGTTCGCTGTCACGATCCCGTTTTTGTGTGGACCGTTATAGATGGTTGTTGTGGGCCTGATCAGTGGATCATTACTGGCGCTCACTATGTGAATAGAATTTGCTATCTAATCACAGAAATTCCACACAATTGGATCGACGTAGAATTTCGAGTGCGAAGCCGCCCATCTTCACTTACTGAGTTGGGATTGAAGCGCCAGATGTCGAGCTTGAGACGATTGTCAGTAGCTACGGCAACACATCCACACTAATCTTCGCGTCCTTAATCAGCTTCTTCCACATCGCCAGGTCGCTCACGATCATGTCGTGAAAGCCCTGTGGGGTGGAGGTGGCGACTTCGAGGCCGTTTTTCTCGAAGCGGCCAATCTCGTCGGGTTGCGACAGGCCCTTGATCATGATGGCGTTGAGCTTGTCGATGATGGCTTTGGGCGTGCGCGCGGGCGCGGCGATGCCCCACCAGCCGGTGTTGTAATAGCCCGGCACGGTTTCCGCGACAGTCGGGATGTCGGGATAAGCCTTGAGCCGCGAGGTGTGGCCAACGCCGATAATGCGGATGCGGCCGGCCTGATGCAGCGGTAGCAGTTGCAGCAGGCCGGTGACGATGATCTGCACGTTGCCGGCAATGAAATCGTTGATGGCCAGCGAGCTGCCCTTGTATGGCACGTGGACGATTTCGATTCCGGTGAGGGTCATCAGTTGCGCGGCGCCGATGTGATTGGGCGTGCCGACGCCGGGTGACGCGACGTTGAGCTTGCGCGGTTGCGCGCGTGCGAGGTCGATCAGTTCCTTGACGTTGTTCACCGGCAGGCTTCCCGTCACCGCGATCGCGTACGGCACATAGGTCGCGAGGCCAATGGGCGCGAAGTCTTTCAGCGGGTCGTAAGGGATTTTCGAGCCCATCAGCGCGGGGCCGGACACCATCCCGCCGGTCGTGGCGAGCAATAGCGTGTAACCGTCAGGCACTGCTTTCGCGCCGAGGTTGTGGCCTATCGTCGCCGCCGCGCCGCCGCGGTTGTCGACCACCACTGATTGTCCGAGTGCTTTCGAGAATATCGCCGCGCACGCGCGCCCCGTGTAGTCGGTGCCCGCACCCGGCGGGTAAGGAACGATAAGTCGAATTGGCCGGTTAGGGTAGGGTGCATCGTCTGCTGCACAACTGCTCGCAGCAGCGAGCAAGACAAGCGTGAGTGCTATTCCGATACCGGCATGCCGATGATCGGTCCCGCCATGCGAACTTATGAGTTTCGTCATTGCGATTTCCTCCTTCGTATATTGTATGCGTTTGAGGAGCCGGGAGGGGTGCGGAGGGCGGAGTTAGGAGTAGAGAAAATTCTTCCTCCCCTTCAAGGGGAGGATTGAGGTGGGGATGGGTTTGCTGGTGATTTTTAGTCGTGTACCCATCCCCATCCCGGCCTTCCCCTTGAAGGGGAAGGAGCAATCGCTGCAACGTGGTCAAACGCAGCCTGCGCTCACCGGTTAAAATGGGAGCATCCAACGGAGGAAAAATGAAAATCGCCATTCTCGACGACTACCAGCAAATCGCCATGCAAGCGGCGGATTGGAAATCTTTGCCGGCAGGGACGGAAGTCAAATCATTCGCTGATTACATCCCGACGCAGGACGAAGTCATCAAGCGCCTGCAACCGTACGACGTCATCATCGCGATGCGCGAACGGACGCGTTTTCCGGCGGAGGTCATCGACAAGCTGCCTAATCTGAAGCTGATGGTGAGCACCGGCGGGCGCAACGCCAGCATAGATTCCGAAGCCCTCGAGCGCCGCAAGATCCCGTTCGCGTTCGCGCCCGGCGTGGCGACCAGCACTGCCTCGACTTCCGAAGTCGCGTGGGCGCTGATACTGGCGCTGTTCAAACGCATGCCGCAATCCGAGAAGGCAATGCGTTCGGGCGCGTGGCAGGAAACCGTCATGACCCAATCTCTGATGGGCAAGAAGCTGGGTGTGCTCGGCCTCGGGCGCCTCGGTACCTTCGTCGCGAAATACGGCCTCGCGTTCGGCATGGATGTCATCGCGTGGAGCCCGAACCTCACTGACGAGCGCACCGGTGCTGTCGACGTGCGCCGCGTATCGAAAGAAGCGCTGTTCAAGGAATCCGATGTGATATCGGTGCACATGGTGCTCAACGCCAAGACCAAGGACATCGTCGCGGCAGCCGACATCGCCCTGATGAAACCAACGGCCTATCTCGTCAACACCTCACGCGGTCCCTTGATTAACGAGCAGGCGATCATCAGCGCATTGCAGGCGAAAAAAATCGCCGGCGCGGGTCTCGACGTATTCTGGAGCGAGCCGCTGGCGAAAGACCACGTGCTGCGCAAGCTCGACAACGCGGTGCTGACGCCGCACGTCGGCTACGTCGTCGACGACAACATGCAGGCGTTCTACGTGAACTCACTGAAGACCATCAAAAGCTGGATGGCTGGCGAGCCGCTGCCGGGCAAGTCGAAGTAAAAATTCCGTGAGGGCGTGAGGGCGGGAGGGCGTGATGGCCCGAGGCCACGGAGGGATTAAGGATGAACAAGTCCGCGAAGCCTCATCGTGATTTAGCCTGGGCCTTGGCGAGCTGGCCGGACAGCTTGCTCATAACTGCGCCAGCTGAAACGTAGCGGTTGGTTTTCTTTGCCCGCTCGCCGCTCACGAGATTGCGCACTCTTGCTTTGCGTGATGGGGCCTTGGCGTGCCCTGCCAGCGTTGGCAGGCGCCGGATCAGGGCGCCGACCTTTTGTTCCGCCAGCCGCAGTTCGTAGAGCTTCTGAAGATTCAGCCAAAATTCCGTGCTGGTTCCAAAGAAGTGGGCGAGTCGCAAGGCGGTGTCGCCGGTAATATTACGCCGCCCGTTCAAAATACCCGTAATCCGGTTTGTCGGCACCTGCAATTGTCTTCCCAGTTCAGACGAACTGATTCCAAGCGCCTGCAACTGTTCTGCAAGATGTTCTCCCGGATGGATCGCGCTGCGTGCCATATGCTGGTCCCTTAGTGATAGTCCACGATTTCTACATTGACTGGACCCGGTGAGCGGTCCGGCCATTCAAAACAGATTCGCCACTGGTCGTTGATCCGAATACTGTATTGCCCCTTACGACCGCCTTTAAGAGCTTCGAAGTGATTGCCCGGGAGCGCCATGAGATCGCGCGATGACGTGGCGGCCTCCAATTGATCGAGTTTTAATTCGGCTTGCCGGGCGAATCCCGAGAACGCTTTTGTGTACTTGCCTTGCGCGAATTCCCGGGTGCGCTTGTCGCGAAAGCTGACGATCATGCGCGCAGACTACCCTTCGTTATCCGTTACGTCAAGCGTAACGAAGCGGCTATTGCCCGCGGAATGGTTGCGCGGCGCGCGGTTAGCCGAATCCGTCGCGCACTACGCCACGGATTTCTTTCGCGCCCATTCCCGCAAGGCCCATGCGCTCCAGTGTGCGCGCTTCGTCGGTAAACGTGCGGCCCGTCATCAGCTTCGCCATTTCGACCAGCGTGTCGATGGCCAGCGTCGGCGTCGCGGTGGCGGTGCCGAGTTCCTGCATAGGCATCAATCCCGTCGGCACATCTTCCGTCACGTACTTGTGGTTCAGCGTGCCCACGGCCTTGTTCACGACGTAAGGGCCGTCAGGTTCGGCGCTTAGGCGCTGGAACGTCTTCACTAAGTCCGTTTCGTGCACGTTGTAGGCGCGCTCTATCCAGTCGGCGAGGCTGGGCACCTTGACTTCGAGCGCTGCCGCAATAGCCATGCGCTCGGCGTCTATGGCCGTATAGAGATTCGCCACCGCTGCCGTTACGCCTTCACCGTAAAACAGGTGCCCGCCGCCGCGCTCGATGCGCGCCGCACTGGCGAGGCAGTTGGCGACATGAAGGATCGCATTCACGTTCATGAGTCCGGTGTGCAGGATGTCGGGTGCTGCGATCGATTGCGGGAACAGCGGTCCGATGCGTTTGTGCGCCGCTACGCTGCGGTTGCCCGGAAACGCGGCGATCTGCATCCAGCGCTTTTGTGTCGTCTGCCGCATCTTGGTCGGCCCAAGCGCGCGCATCGCGTAAGGATAGGTATCGGTCTCCGCCAGTTCGATGTCGGCGCGGCAGCCGGCACGGTCGAGTTCGCGCCGCACGATGAGCGAGCCGCCGGTGTTGCCCTGCATCAGCAATATGGTCTGTCCGTCTACGAGCAGAGGCGCCAATGCGCGCGCGACACCGGGTTGGGTGTTGCCGCCCGACACGACGATGATCAGGTCGGCGCCGGCGATGGTCGCGCCGAGATCGGTCGTTGCGAGTTCGAGCGGCGCGAAACCGCCGGGTGTGCCTTCGACGTCGATGCCGCCGCGCGCGCGGATCGCGGTGAGCTTCGCGTCGTCGATGTCGTTCAACCGCAGGCGATAACCCGCAAGCCCGAGGTTGGCGACGAGGCGAAAGCCGCCGGGGCCGGCGCCGACGATGGCGACGGTTTTGATGGTCATTGCTGCGCTGCGCGAGAGAACATTTGCATAGTTTAACCTCGCCGCGGCCGCGCTCCGGCGTATTGTTGTATCGTGCGGGGTGGGCGTGCCGTTGTCGCGGTGCGCCCGCGAAACCGGACGCAGATCAGGTTTATCCCAAGGAGGAATTCATGCACAAGCTCTGCACGCCACTGGCCGCGCTGCTGCTCGCGGCGTCCGCCATGCCCGCTACCGCGCAAAACTATCCAACGAAGCCGATACGCATGGTGGTGCCTTTCGCGCCAGGCGGCACCGGTGAATTCCTGTCGCGCAGCATCACGCCGCGCATGGGCGAGCTGATCGGGCAGCAGTTCATCGTCGATTTTCGCGGCGGCGCCGGCACCACGCTGGCGGCCGGTCTGGTGGCGAGCGCGCCCGCTGACGGTTACACGGTGTTGATACAGACCGTCACCACTCAGGCGATCAATCACAGCCTGTATTCGAAACTCTCTTACGACACGCGCAAGGATTTCGCATCGGCGGGGCTGATAGCGGTGATCCCGGTGGTGCTCGCGGCGCATCCGTCATTGCCCGCGCGCAACGCCAAAGAGCTGGCCGCGCTTACGCACACGCGGGCGGGCAAGATCGATTTCGCCAGCCCCGGCATAGGCACGGCTTCGCATTTCGGCATCGAGTTGTTCAAACTTTTCTCGAAGGCCGACCTCACGCACATCCCGTACAAGGGCGCCGGCCCGGCAATCGTCGATACGATGGCCGGATTCGTGCCGTTGGTGACGGACAACATCACTTCGCTGAAGCCTCATATCGATTCCGGCAGGCTGCGCGGCATCGCCATCGGCAGCGCGCAACGTTCCGAAGCCGCACCGCAACTGGCGACGTTTGCCGAGTCCGGCTATCCCGGGTTCGAGGCGAGTTCGTGGTGGGGGATATTGGTGCCTGTGCGCACGCCGCCGGCCGTCATCACCCGGTTGAACAGTGAGTTGAACAAGTCGCTGGACGACAATGCGGTGCGCACGCGGTTGTTGAGCCACGGCGCCACCATCAAATCGGGCACGCCCGCGCAGGCGGCAGAGCTCCTGGCGTCCGAAATCGAAAAATGGGAGAAGGTCGTCAAAGCGACCGGCGCGCGGGTCGATTGAGCGTAATAAGCACCCGAGAAGCCGCGAGGGCGCGAGGGCGCGAGGGCGGGAGGGCGCGAGGGCGTGAGGTCGCGAGGGCGTGAGGTCGCGAGGGCGGGAGGGCGCGAGAGCGGGGGGGCGCGAGAGCGGGAGGGCGTGAGGGCGTGAGGGCGTGAAAGGCTATTACCCACTTACGACCTCACGCCCTCCCGCCCTCACGCTCTCTCACGGCTTTCAATCCAGTTTTTTCGCGAGCCCGAGGTCTTTGAGCACGTCGCGCAGCTCGACGTGCAGCGCGTCGAGGTACTTCAGCGTGTCGCGGCTGTTGCGGTAATCGTTCTCCCACAGGTTCTGCGCGAGGTTCTCCTTCCATTGCGGATCGCGCGAGAGTTTTTCGAACACGTCGTTCCAGTAGGCGGTCTGCTCGGGCGTGAGCCCTTTCGGCGCCCAGAAGCCGCGCCAGGTGTTGAACGTGCCGGCGATGCCTTGCTCTTTCCAGGTCGGGATGGCGGCGAGCGGCCCGGTCAGGCGCTGGTCGGAAGTGATCGCGAGGATACGCACCTTGCCGGCTTCGAGCTGCTTGGCGAGCGGGCCAACGCTGCCGATATGCATGTCGATATGGCCGCCGAGCAGCGCCGTCATCGAGTCGCCCGACGACTGGAACACCGGCGTCTTCAGCTTCTTCGTGTCGACGCCGCCGGACCGCGCCGCCAGCACGTACGCTATATGGTTGTTGCCGCCGAGGGCGGTGATGCCTGCGGACAGCGATGAGGGGTCTTTCTTCAGGCGCTCAAGCAGGTCTTTGCCCGAAGTGATGGGCGAATCGGCGCGCACCGCGAAGCCGATGAAGTCGCCGATCATGGTCGCCAGCGGCGTGAAGTCGCGGTAGCTTTGCGTCTGCGTGCCGGTGATGTAATTCAACTGCTGGGTGATCGATACCACCGCGAGGTAGTGCGGGTCGTTCGGCTTTTGCCCGAGAAAGGCCAGCGTCGCGCTGCCGCCGCCGGCCGGTTTATTCGACACGATGGCGGGCGTCGGGATCAGCTTGCGGTCCTGCAGCAGCTTTTGCAGCAGCCGTCCCACCGCATCATTGCCGCCGCCGGGAGAATTAGGTATCACGATCTCGATCTGGTTCGCCGGCTTCCAGTCAGCGGCGGCGAGCGGCGCCGCGGCGACCATGCAGGCGAATGCGAGCGCAACGCGCGCAAAGTTATTTCGAGCAGCAGCTGCTCGCGGGTTGCAGCGATTCATCGGACTCCTCCAGGGTGGAACGTATTTTTTGAATGGCAGCGTGATGCGCTATCATAGAGGCAAATCCGGTCGGCAGCTATCGCGCGATTCCCAAAGCGCGATGTTTCGTAAAACGGGCACAGTTGGAGGAGCAATGAACGCAACCGTACTTCCGCAGACGTCGGCCGGTATCAAGGTCGAACCACTGCCGTACGCACTCGGCGCCTATGTGACGGGTGTCGATCTGCGCCATCTCGACGATGCCGCGTTTGCCGTCATCCACGCGGCGTGGCTCGAGCATCTGGTGATCGTGATACGCGGGCAGCAGATCGGCGATGACGACCTGACGGCTTTCAGCTCCCGCTTCGGCGTTCTCGACGAGGTGCCCATCGTCAGCAAGGGACAGGCGCCGCGCTATAACAAGCATATTTCCGTGATTTCGAACATTCGCGAGAAAGGCGTGCCGATCGGTGGTCTCGGCGACGACGAGGTACTGTGGCACTCCGATACGTCCTACCGCGACCAGCCGCCGTCGGCGAGCGTGCTGCAGGCGCTGGAAATTCCGCTGGCGGGCGGCAATACTGGTTTCTCCAATATGTATCTCGCGCTGGAGACTCTGCCGCCGGAACTGCGCAGCCGCATCGATACGCTGACCGCGAACCAGGACATCACCTACACCGCGGGCGGCGAACTGCGTGAGGGCTTCACGCCGGTAACCGACGTGCGTAAATGCCCGGGTGCTACGCATCCGCTGATACGCACGCATCCGGAAACGAAACGCAATGCGCTGTACCTGGGCCGGCGGCGCAACGCCTATATCCACGGGCTGGAGGTTGCGGAGTCGGAAGCACTGCTCGACACGTTGTGGGCGCACGCCACGCAGGATTTTCTGGCGTGGCACCATCAATGGCGCGTTGGCGACGTGGCGGTGTGGGACAACCGCTGCGTCATGCATCACCGCGACCCGTTCGATCCGCACGGCCGCCGCATCAGGCACCGCGCGCAGGCGCGCGACGGCAAGCGCCCGGCGCGCGATGCCGCGGCGGAAATGGCGCCGCATCCGCGCGGACAGCGCTACCTCGCCGCGCAGGTTTCAAGATAATGCGGCAGCGTATTCCCTTCCTCCCTTCGCC
>JAIOOZ010000375.1 GCA_021414185.1 Betaproteobacteria bacterium | reverse complement strand
GCCGCGCCGCATCAGCGAAGTGCCGGGCACCGACCTGCGCTCGGTGAACGAAGTCGTACAGGCGCTGGCGCAGATAACGCGGGGCGACTACGCGGTGGGCGTGATCCGCATGCTGATTCTGCTGGCGCATGCCCGCAAGTCGGTGCGCCGTGACCGGCTGGAGCGCTCCAATGAGCTGCTGACCACGCAGCATCCATTCACCAAGCTCGACGCCACTGCGCGTACCCGCATCATCCACCAGCAAAGCATGATCGTCGAATTCGAGCCCGAACAGGCACTGGCCACGCTGCCAAGTCTGATTCCGGACGCCAAGGATCGCGCCCGTGCCATCAAGCAGTGCGAATACGTGCTCGGATCGCTGGCGGAGATGAGCGATGAAACGCGCGCGATGTACGACCGGATCCGCGCAACGCTTGAACTCGAGGCGCCGCCCCGGCCCGTGCCGCGGGCGAAGGTCCGGGCCTGAGCGGGCGGCCGCCATCCGGTTTCAAGAAGGGAGTCGCATGTTCACCGACCCGAAGTCAGTAGATCCGCTGCCGAAAGTGTGGGACGAGAACGCGCGCGTCGGCGACATGTTGAAGGGCAAGCGGGGTCTCGTCATCGGCGTCGCTAACGGCGACAGCATCGCCTTCGGCTGCGCCGCCAAGCTGCGCGCGTTCGGCGCTGAAATCGCGCTGACCTACCTCAACGACAAGGCGAAAAAGCACGTCGAGCCGCTCGCCCGGCAGCTCGATTCGTCCATCCTGATGCCGCTCGACGTTTCGCAGCCGGGCCAGATGCAGGCGGTGTTCGAGCGCATTCGCGACGAGTGGGGCGGGCTCGATTTTGCGATCCATTCGATTGCCTTTGCCCCGCGCGAAGACCTGCACGGGCGCGTCGTGGATTGCACGCAGTCAGGCTTCCTGCAGGCGATGCAGGTCTCCTGCCATTCGTTCATCGAGATGGCGCCGCAGTCAGGCTTCCTGCAGGCGATGCAGGTCTCCTGCCATTCGTTCATCGAGATGGCGCGTTATGCCGAGCCCCTGATGTCCAATGGCGGCGCGCTGATCACCATGACTTACTACGGCGCCGACAAAGTGGTCGGCAATTACAACCTGATGGGCCCGGTCAAGGCGGCCTTGGAAGCGTCGGTGCGTTACCTCGCCGGGGAACTGGGCGGGCGCCGCATCCGGGTGTTCGCCGTTTCGCCCGGCCCGCTGCGGACGCGCGCCGCCAGCGGCATCGGCCACTTCGACGAACTCATCGACATGGCGGTCAAGCGCTCGCCGGGCCAGCGCCTCGTCGACATCGGCGAAATCGGCCGTGTCGTCGCATTCCTGGCCGGCGGCGCCTCCAGCGGCATGACGGGCGATGTCATCTACGTCGATGCCGGGCTGCATATCATGGCCTGAACTCCGGCCCTTGCAGCGACGCTTTTGCCATCGACATGGCCGAGATCGGCAAGCTCAAGTAGCGGCCTGGCGCGCAGGAACCCGGAGTCCGGGCAGCTGGTCTGAACTATACTGCGAGTTCGAAAGAGGATTGCGATGCTGATCGGCGTGCCGAAAGAAATCAAGGTTCACGAGTACCGCGTCGGCATGACGCCTTCGTCGGCGCGCGAGGCCGTCGCGCACGGCCACCGCGTCATGGTCGAAACCCGGGCCGGCGCGGGTATCGGCGCCAGCGACGATGACTACCGCAGTGCGGGCGCTGAAATCGCGGACAGCGCGGCCGACGTCTTTGCGTGCGCTGACATGATCGTCAAGGTGAAGGAGCCGCAGGCCGTCGAACGCAAAATGCTGCGCGAGGGGCAGGTGCTGTTCACTTACCTTCACCTGGCGGCCGATCCCGCGCAGGCGAAAGATCTGATCGAAAGCGGCGCGGTCTGCATAGCGTACGAGACGGTCACATCCCCGCTCGGCGGGCTACCGTTACTCGCGCCGATGAGCGAGGTGGCGGGGCGCTTGGCGATCCAGGCTGGCGCGCATTGCCTCGAAAGAAGCGCTGGCGGCATGGGCATCCTGCTGGGCGGCGTGCCGGGTGTTCCGCCCGCGCGCATCGTGATTCTCGGCGCGGGTGTCGTCGGCACCAATGCCGCGCAGGCGGCGGTGGGCGCCGGCGCGCAAGTCGTCGTGATCGACAAATCGATAGACGCACTGCGGCGGATCGACTCGATGTTCAACGGCCGCGCGATGACGGTGTTCAGCAATCGCGACAACGTCGAGCGCGAAGTGCTGCGCGCCGACCTCGTGGTCAGCGGAGTGCTGATCCCCGGCGCGGCCGCGCCGAAACTCATCACCAAAGCGATGCTCTCGGATATGAAGCCCGGCTCGGTGATAGTGGACGTCGCCATCGACCAGGGCGGCAGCGCCGAGACGAGCCGGCCCACTACGCATGCCGACCCGACCTATGTCATCGACGGCGTGGTGCATTACATGGTCGCCAACATGCCGGGCGCGGTGCCGCGCACTTCGACTTACGCGCTGAACAATGCGACGCTGCCGTTCACCCTGGCGCTTGCCGACAAAGGCTGGCGCCAGGCGCTGAACGACAATCCGCACCTGAAGAATGGACTGAACATCGCGGCCGGCAAAGTCACTTACAGGGCAGTGGCCGAGGCGCTGGGCCTGAACTACGCCGCCGCATAGAAGCTTGCGGTGCGTTAGCGCCGCCCTTTGCGCCGTTCCTGCCGCGCCGCCGTCGGTAATCCCTTTTGCGGCGCTTTGCGCGCTGACGGCCGCACGCCCGTGCGACGCTCTTGCGACAGTTGCGATCCCTTGCGCCGTCCCGGCCCGGTCGCCGCGCGCGAGGTCCTGCGCCGTCCCTGGCGCGCCGATGTCCGCACGCGATTGCGTCTCTCCTCGCGTGTCGCCGCTGCGCGGGAGCCTTGCTCGACGAGGTCGGACATCAGCTTGCCGCGCGCAGCCGGCGGCATGACGCTGACTATCCATTCGAATACCTTGCTCAGGTCGGAATGCGGCGCCTTGCGAAAGCCGACCTGGGACGCGCGCTTCCATGCTGCCCCGATGTCTTTGGGAATCAGGTCTTGCCCTGGTCTGCTGGGCATCGCTTTGGCCATTTGTGCTTTCTGTGCGTCGTCGTCAGGCGGTTGGAGCAGGGAAACAACTATAGGTTCAAAAAGCGGGAATGCCGTGCGTCGCGTACAATACATAAATGAGTATGCCCCCGATCAGAACCCGTTTTGCTCCAAGTCCCACCGGCTACCTCCATATCGGCGGCGCGCGCACGGCGCTTTTTTGCTGGGCGTATGCGAAAAAACATGGCGGCATCTTCATCCTGCGCGTCGAAGATACCGACTTGGAGCGCTCCACCCAACAGTCGGTGCAGGCGATACTGGACGGCATGCAGTGGTTGGGGATGGACTGCGACGAGGGGCCGTTCTACCAGATGAAGCGGTTGCACCGCTACCAGGAAGTCGCCAGGCAACTGCTCGACGCCGGCCACGCGTACCATTGCTATTGCTCGAAGGAAGAACTCGATGCGATGCGCGAGGCGCAGCGCGCGCGCGGCGAAAAGCCGCGTTACGACGGGCGCTGGCGCGATTCGAAAGAAAAGCCGCCCGCCGGCGTGACGCCGGTGCTGCGCTTCAAGACGCCGCTCGCCGGTGACGTGACGTGGAACGATGAGGTCAAAGGCCCCATCACGGTCAGCAACCATGAGCTCGACGATCTCGTCATCCTGCGCGGCGACGGCGTGCCGACCTACAACTTCGGCGTCGTCGTCGACGATATCGACATGAACATCACGCACGTGATCCGCGGCGACGATCACGTCAACAACACGCCGCGCCAGATCAATATCTACAAGGCACTCGGCAAGATACTGCCGAAGTTCGCGCATTTGCCGATGATATTGGGCAGCGACGGCGAGCGGCTCTCAAAACGCCACGGCGCGGTGGGCGTCATGCAATACCGCGACGACGGGTTCCTGCCCGAGGCGCTCGTCAACTACCTGGCCCGGCTCGGCTGGTCGCACGGTGATGAAGAAAAATTTACGCGCGAACAGTTGATCGAGTGGTTCGATCTCGCGCACATCAGCAAATCGCCGGCGCGTTTTGACCCGGACAAGCTGCGGTGGCTCAACCAGCAGTACATCAAAGAGGCCGAAGTTCACCGACTTGCCGCGTTGACCGAGCCCTTCCTGGTGGCGGATGGCTGCAAGATCGCCGGCGGCCCGCCTTTGCTTGGCGTGGTCGCTTTGCTCAGGGACCGCGCCAACACTTTGCGCGAGCTCGCCGATGCCGCGGTTTTTTTCTATCGCACGCTGGAGCCGTCGCCGGCACTGCGCGCGCAGCACTACACCGCCGAAATCCGGCCTGCACTTGCCGATTTGCACGAGCGCCTGAAGGCCGTGGTCTGGAACCGCGCCGCGATCAACGATGCCATCAAGGGCGTGGTGGCGGCGCACGGTATCAAGATGCCGAAGCTGGCAATGCCGCTGCGCGTGATGGTCACGGGCGAGACGCATACGCCGTCAATCGATGCGACGCTGGAACTCATAGGCCACGAGCAGGTGCTGGCGCGCATGGCGGCGCAGCTTGCGCATTTTCCGGCCTGAGCCTTTCTTTACAGCCCATGCCCTCATCGGTATAATCCGCGGTCTTTCGTGGGGGTATAGCTCAGCTGGGAGAGCGCTTGCATGGCATGCAAGAGGTCAGCGGTTCGATCCCGCTTACCTCCACCAAGCAGTTAAGATTTATCTGTAAGTCCTGTTTTGTCCCTATCGTCTAGAGGCCTAGGACATCGCCCTTTCACGGCGGTAACACGGGTTCGAATCCCGTTGGGGACGCCAAAACAAACAAGCCACCCTCGCGGTGGCTTTTTTGTTTGGCTTTTCCGCGGGATTGAGAACCCGACCAGGGTTCGACAACGCGACTTCCGGGGGATGTCGCGTTGGACGCGCGCCACCGTCCGCCGGAGTCACCGCCAACCAATTTTATTTTGATCGTTCCATTGCACGTTAAGCGCGCGGGCCCTTGCCGGGTGCGGCAAGGGATTCAAGAATCGCCTTAAGGCGAGACTTGAACACAATCGGATGTCCGGGGGACGTCGCGTTGGAAATGTAGGGTCTTGCAATGTAGCATCGACGAAATGCATCATTGCAAGACCGACCCCTTATCCCCTCCTTATCTCTGCTTTGGCGGCACGGAAAGCCGCTTCCACGGCGCGCACCAGCGATGGATGCAGAGTTCCGAGTATTGGTGTCTGACCATGCGGCGCGGCCGGAGGAACGGAGAACCACTCGGACGTGTAAGGCAGATCCAGCACCTGCCTCAGATCGAACTTGGTGTCGTAACTCAGCCCGGCTGCGATGAAGGCTGCCGCGTTTCGGTCCCGAAGGATGGAGAACTCACCGCGATGCAAGGATGTCGTGCGCTGGCTGGTGCCGTATGCCACGCGGACATCGAACTGCGGCGCGTTGTCGTCGAACACGGCCAGGATCAGGGCAGGGCGTGGCTTCGGTCGCGGATGAATTTGGTCGGGGAAGTGACACCACACAATTTCGCCAGCAGTCGGCTCGCCCCACCACTGTTGGGTCACGCAGTTTCCTTCTCGAACAAACTCGAGCGGACGGAGTGTCTGTTGCCTTGTGGAATGCGTTTCCTGATCTGGCGAACCTGGGTTGCTGTCAGCGGACCGTCGTCGGCTTCGTACTGTGGCAGTAACTTGACTGCCAATTCATGCAGCGCATGATGAATGGCCTGTGTTTCATCGACGCCTAATCGCTCTGCCAATTTTTTTGCCGTCTCGCGGGTGACACCCGTAGCGCTGTCGGTCGAACGGTAACGAAATGCGATTTGGTTGGCGGGTGTGCGGGCCGGCATAGTGATGCTCCATAAAATAGATATCTATAAGATATCCAGTAACGGGCCGGCGGTCAAGCTGAATGTGGGCGCGGCGGAGAGACTTTGCGCCGCAGGATGTGACTGAAGGAAAGGCTGCAAGCGCCTCCCCCAATACCGGTGGCAGTTGCGCGTATGGTCAGCGGCGAAAACAGCAGTGTTTCCGTAAGCGCGGTCGCCCCTGCTAAAACGCCCGTCTATCCGCTTTCCTGCATTCGCCCAGCATTTTGACGTTCGGGTTGTCCTGTCGGGTAATGCGAATCGTACGGGCGTATCGATCCATGGTCACGAGGTATGACGCCCTCGGATCGGAAATGTCCATGAAACTTATTTCCGCCTCGGAGAAAAACGCTTTTTTGCCGTCTACTGTTTTGCGTTCTTCATCGATCAGGTACGTGTTGGACAATGCGGCGGACAGGCTCGTGCCGCCAAATGGCGCGTAAATGCCCGGGCCCGGACTGCCCTGGAAGGAACAGATCAGCGCAAATTGCTCGGCCTGAGCTGGCGGCATTGCACCGAGCCACAGGATTACGCCGACGATCTTTTTCATTACTTCCTCACGCATGAACCGATCCGTCTAAATAATACGCCATATCCGGTCCGGCGGTTCCACCGGCATGACCGCTGTTGCAACGGTCAGCCTTTGACGCAAACGACCTGTTTGAGCGTGTGGACGATATCGACAAGATCGGATTGCGCCGCCATCACGGCGTCGATGTCCTTATAGGCGGCCGGCGTTTCGTCGATCACCCCGGCGTCTTTGCGGCACTCGACACCCCGCGTCGCATTCGCATGATCTGCCATCGTGAAGCGCTTCTTCGCCTCAGTCCGCGACATCGCGCGGCCGGCGCCGTGCGAGCACGAATGAAAGCTGTCCGGATTGCCCTTGCCGCGCACGATGTACGATCGCGCCCCCATGCTGCCGGGGATGATGCCGAAGTCGCCTTCGCGCGCCCGCACCGCGCCCTTGCGCGTGAGCCAGACATTTTTGCCGAAATGGTTCTCGCGCTCGACGTAATTGTGATGGCAGTTGATCGCTTCGGTGCGGTCGCGAAACGGCGGCAGGTGGCGATGCAGAACGATCAAGATGCGGCGCATCATTTCGTCGCGGTTGGCGCGCGCGTAGCCCTGCGCCCAGCCCACCGCCTTGACGTAATCGTCGAAGTGCTCGGTGCCTTCGGGAAAGTAGGCGAGGTCCCGGTCCGGCAGGTTGATGAAATGCGTGCGCATGTCTTCGCGCGCAATCTCGATGAAGTATTGCCCGATGACATTGCCGATGCCGCGGCTGCCGGAATGCAGCATCACCCACAGCTCACCGGTTTCGTCGATGCATAGCTCAATGAAATGATTGCCGCCGCCGAGCGAACCGAATTGCGACGCAATGATCTTGTCGGTTGAGTCCTTGCGATGCGCGAACGCCTTGGGGTGTTTCGTTTCGAGCCACTTGAACGACTCGTACATTTCGGCCGCGGCCTTTTCGTTCTGCTGCGCCGGCGCGTGCTTCTCGAATCCGGTGGGTACCGTGTGCTCGATCTCGGAGCGGATCTGCACCAGACTTTCCGGCAGATGTTCGGCGCGCGCCCCGTCCAAGCGCACGGCCATCATGCCGCAGCCG
>JAIOOZ010000374.1 GCA_021414185.1 Betaproteobacteria bacterium | reverse complement strand
ATATGTGAAATAGTTGGCGGCAAGGCGGCAATCAGCTGGACTATAATTGGCTGGCTTGGTGATCGGGGAGGATCAAACATGAATCGCAATCAGCAACGCGTGTGGATTTTAATCGTCGCAGCCGCTTTGTCGCTGCCGGTGCTCGCGCAGGACAACCGCGCCAACGACTATCGCTATCCCAGCGCCGACGACGCCGCGCGCCAGAACGTGCAGCCGGCGCCGCAACAGGTCCAGCAGCAACCTCAACAACAATCCCAGCAACCGCCGGCTGCGCAACCGCTGTGCACGACCTGCGGCATGGTCGACTCTATCCGCACCACTGAAAAACCCGGCGAAGGCAGTGCAGTAGGCTTGATTGCGGGGGGAGTTCTCGGCGGACTGCTCGGCCACCAGGTCGGCCAGGGCCGCGGCAACACCGCCGCGACCATCGTCGGCGCGGCCGGCGGTGCCTATGCGGGGCACCAGATCGAAAAAAACGTCAAGAAAGTGCTGCGTTACGACGTCAGCGTGCGCATGGACGACGGCAACATGCGCAGCGTCAGCTACGACGTCGAGCCGGGGTTCCGCACCGGCGACAAAGTCCGCTTCATCGACGGCCGGCTGACCCGCTACTAGTTCGCCGCCGGGTCGAGAGCGACCACTATTGCGTGGACATCATCACCCGGCTTGCCGCGGTGCGCGCAGCGCTGGCCGAACTGATGCAGGTCATGCGGAAATTCGCGCGCTGAACAGACTTCAGTTGGTGTTCCAGATCTGCCACCACCGCACATCCTTGGCGGCTTTGCCGCTCAAATACTTGCTGTCGGGGAAATTGGTTTTCATCACGCGCTCGGCATCATTGCGCAAGTCGGTCATGCCCAGCTTGTCGTAGGCCTGCACCAGGATCAGCAGCCCTTCTTCGTTGGCGGGCGCCTTCGGATAGGTCTTGACCGAGTACTGCACGCGGTTGGCCGCCGCCACGTACGCGCCGCGCCTCATGTAGTAACGCGCTACGTGCACCTCGTGCGCAGCCAGCGAATTGACCAGGTAGTTCATGCGCGCGATCGAGTCCTCCGCGTACTTGCTGTCCGGGAAACGCGTGACCAGATCGCGGAACGCATCGAACGAATCGCGCGATGCTTTCGGATCGCGCTCGGTCATGTCCTGGCCGGTAAATTTTTCGGCGAGAGAACCGAGCAGCCCCAGATCGTCGTTGAAGTTGGCGAGGCCTTTCAGATAGTACGCATAGTCGACCGTGGGGTGGTTGGGATGCAGCTTGATGAAACGGTCCGCCGCGGCGATGGCCGACGCGGCGTCCTTGTCTTTGTAATACGCGTAGGCGACCTCGAGCTGCGCCTGTTGCGCATAGCGGCCATACGGATAACGCGCCTCAAGCTTTTCGTACATCTTGATGGCTTTTTCGTAATTGCCTTCGGTCAGATTGGTTTTGGCCTCGGTATACAGCTTGTTCGCCGACCAGCCCTTGGTTTCGTCGACCTGCTCGGGCAGCATCCCGCACGCCCCGAGGCACAGCGCCAGAATTAACGCTAAACTTGAACGCATACCATGACCCTCGCGCGGAAATCGCTGAATTATAACGCAACCCTGCCCGCTGCCGATGTGCTGCGGGTGAGCGTGCCGGCCGCGTGCGCCGGACAACGTTTGGACCACGTATTATCGCTTTTGTTGCCGCAATTTTCACGCAGCCGGCTCGCGCAATGGATCCGCGACCGGCGCGTCGAACTCAACAGCGGCCAGCCGGTACTGCCCAAAACGAAGGTATGGGGCGGCGAAGAGATCGCGGTCCATCCCGTGCCTGACCCCGCCACTACCACCGCAACTGCGGAAGAAATCGCACTCGAAGTCATCCACGAAGACGCGGCAGTGCTGGTGATCGCCAAGCCCGCGGGACTCGTCGTGCATCCAGGACGCGGCAACTGGAGCGGCACCCTGCTCAACGCGCTGCTCGCCCATTCGCCGCAACTGGCGACGCTGCCGCGCGCCGGCATCGTGCACCGGCTCGACAAGGAAACCAGCGGCCTGCTGGTAGTGGCCAAGACGCTCGAAGCGCAAACCAGCCTGGTGCGCCAGTTGCAGGCGCGCACCGTCAAGCGCGAATATCTCGCCCTCGTGCACGGACGCGTAACGCGCGACGGCAAAGTCGAAGCGCCGATCGGACGCCACCCGGTGCAGCGCACGCGCATGGCAGTGGCCGCGCGCGGCCGGCCATCGACCACCCATTATGAAGTGCTGCAGCATTTCGCCCACGCGACTTTGCTGCGCTGCCGGCTCGAGACCGGCCGCACCCACCAGATACGCGTGCACATGCAGTCGTTAGGCCATCCGCTGGTCGGCGATCCGGTCTATGGAAAAAAACGCAGCATCGACCCGCTGCTCGGCGCATTCCCGCGCCAGGCGCTGCACGCCGAACGTCTTGAATTCCAGCACCCGGTAAGCGATGAGACCGTCGCGTGGCAAGCGCCCGCGCCGCCCGACATGCGCGCTTTGCTTGCCACTTTGAAAGCGCAGGCCTGAACGTGCCGCACGACTGGATAGTGCCGGCATGGCCGGCGCCACCGCACGTAAAAGGCCTGATCACCACGCGCAATGGCGGCGTGAGCACCGGCGCGCATGCGAGCTTCAACCTCGGACTGCGCGCCGGCGACGACGAAAGCGCGGTGCTGGCAAACCGCGCGCAACTGCGCGCGCAGTTGCCGCGCGACCCGGCGTGGCTGAAGCAGGTGCATGGCGCGCGCGTCGTACGTGCCGATGAACTGACCGGCGTGCCGGATGCCGATGCGAGCTACACCCGCCAGACGGCGACCGTATGCACGGTCATGATCGCCGATTGCCTGCCGGTGTTACTGTGCGACTCGCGCGGCAGCGTAGTCGCCGTCGCGCATGCGGGCTGGCGCGGCTTGAGTTCAGGCGTCATCGAAAACACCATAGCCGCGATGGATGTTGCGCCCGGGGAACTACTGGCCTTTCTCGGCCCCGCGATCGGGCCCGATGCGTTTGAAGTCGGCCCGGACGTGCGCGATGCATTCATGGCCGCGGACCCCGCTGCGGGCACGGCATTCAAACCGCAGCGCGCAGGCAAATGGTTCGCCGACTTGTTCGCGCTCGCCCGCCAGCGCCTGGCGCGCAGTGGCGTGCACCGGATTTACGGCGGCGGGCTGTGCACCTACCGCGACGCTGCGCGCTTTTATTCCTACCGGCGCGACAAGACCACCGGACGCATGGCGGCGCTGATCTGGCTGGAAGCGCCAAAATAGTCGGCACGCCACGGCGCGTCGTTTATAATGCGCGCCTTTCCGTTGCGCATCTGAAATGTCGGCGTAGTCATGTCCATCCTGGCCTGGATCATCGTCACCAGTTTAGTCGGCGGCCTCTTGAGCGTTGCCGCTGCCGCCGTCTTCGCGCTCAACGCGCGCGCGGGTCACGTCCCCATCCTGATCAGCTATGCCGTCGGCGCCTTGCTCGGCGCGGTGTTTCTCGACATCCTGCCGCACGCCTTCACGATGTCCGGCAATCCCGAGCAGACGGCCGCGACCATACTGGCCGGCATCCTGCTCTTTTTCGTGCTCGAAAAACTGGTGCTATGGCGGCACTGCCACGTGGAAGATTGCGAAGCGCACGAGGCGCAGCCGGCGCAGCACGACCACGGCCGCAGCGGCATGATGATCATGGTCGGCGACACCTTCCACAATTTCGTCGACGGCATCCTGATCGCCGCCGCGTTCATGGCCGACGTCAAACTCGGACTCGTCACCGCAATCGCCATCGTCGCCCACGAAATTCCACAGGAGGTCGGCGATTTCCTGGTGCTGCTGCATTCCGGTTACAGCAAGCGCGCCGCTTTCGCCTTCAACGCGCTGTCGAGCCTCGCCATGCTGGTGGGCGGCGTCATCGCTTATTTCGCGCTGCAGACCCTGCAGCAGACGATACCTTCGCTGCTCGCGCTTGCCGCCGCCAGCATGCTATACGTGGCGGTCGCGGACCTGATCCCGGGACTGCACCGCCGGCCGGAAATTCACGCGTCGCTGCAGCAGGTCGGCTTGATCTGCGCCGGCGTCGGCACCATCTGGGGCGTGGGCGTCTGGCTGCACTGACGCGCACTGCGCGTTGGAACTCTGCGCGCAGCACCTTCGCGCGACTAATTCCCCACTCTGCTTGACACCCCTCAAGGCGCCACGCAGAATCATCGCATCCCCGCACGCTGCCCGCCATGGAACCAAACAATAATCTGCCGCCGGCGTCAGCACAGGCCTTGTTCGACGGGCTCAATCAGGCAAGCCGCAAGTTCGTCGACGACGTCATCGGGTCGCTGTCCGCGACGCAGCGCGCCGACAGCGCGGAAATTCTGCAGGCGCTGACCGCGAGCCTGCAGGCAGACGGCGGTCCCGGCGCCGAAATCCAGCAGCGCTACTATCGCCAGCATCTCGAACTGTGGACGAATCTCGCGCGCGCCGCTGACGGCGTGCCGCCGCCAGCGCCGGTCGCCGTGCCGGACAAAGCCGATCGCCGCTTTCATGCGCCGGAATGGCAGCAACTGCCCTATTTCGATTACGTGAAGCAGGCCTATCTCATCAACTCGCGCTGGCTGGCCGAACTGGTCGAAACCGCGCAACTCGCGCCGGCGGCCAAAAACAAGCTGCGTTTTTTCACGCGCCAGATGATCGATGCGGCCGCGCCCGCCAATTTCGCGCCGACCAACCCTGAAGTGATCAAGCTCGCCGCCGCTACCAACGGCGAAAGTCTTGCGCGTGGACTCGAACACCTGCGCGCCGACATCGAGAAAGGCCGCATCTCGATGACCGACGAAGCGGCGTTCGAAATCGGCCGCAATATCGCGGTGACACCGGGCACGGTGATCTACGAAAACGAACTGATGCAGCTGATCCAGTACCAACCCGCGACCGCGACGGTCTGCGCGCGCCCGCTGGTCATGGTCCCGCCGTGCATCAACAAGTACTACATCCTGGATTTGCAGCCCGCCAATTCGTTCGTGCGTTACGCGGTCGAACAGGGCCACACCGTATTCATGGTGTCGTGGCGCAACGTGACGGCCGACATGGGGCACCTGACGTGGGACCAATACCTGGAAGACGGCGTGATCAAAGCGATGAACGTCGCGCGCGATGTGTGCGCTGTCGCGCAAGTCAACGTGCTGGGGTTTTGTGTCGGCGGCACGCTGGTCGGCGCGGCACTCGCGGTGCTCGAAGCGCAGGGCAACCAGGCGGCAGCGAGCGCGACGCTGCTCACCACCATGCTCGATTTCAGCGATCCCGGCGAACTGGCGGTGTTCATCGATGACGCTTATGTCGAGCAACGTGAAAAGGATTTCGCGCACGGCGGCGTATTGCGCGGCAAGGAACTCGCGCTGACGTTTTCGAGCCTGCGCGCCAACGATCTCATCTGGAACTACGTGGTCAACAATTACCTGAAAGGCGGCACGCCCGACGCCTTCGACCTGCTTTACTGGAACAGCGACAGCACCAACCTGCCGGGCGCGATGTTCGTCTACTACGTGCGCAATACCTATCTCGAAAACAATCTGCGCACGCCCGGCAAGCTCACCATGTGCGGCGTGCCGGTCGATTTATCCAGCGTGGCACTGCCCGCCTACATACTGGCCACGCGCGAAGACCATATCGTGCCGTGGAAAACCGCCTATCAAAGCACGCAGTTGCTGGGCGGTGACAACAGGTTCGTGCTGGCCGCCAGCGGTCACATCGCGGGCGTGGTAAATCCGGCCGGCAAAAACCGCCGCAATTACTGGACCGCCGCGGCGCTGCCGCCGGATGCCGACGCGTGGCTGGACAACGCATCGTCCTGCGCGGGCAGCTGGTGGCCTGACTGGATAAACTGGCTGGGCGGGCACGCGGGCGACCAGGTGGCGGCACCGGCCTCGCCCGGCAATGAAAACTACCCGCCCATAGAGGCGGCGCCTGGGCGTTATGTGCGGGAGCGCTGCGAATAACAACACAGCGTGACTTCGTGATACGCTGGATTTTCGGCAGCAGAACTTTTTCTTGGTGAGGAGAACACAGATGGCGCAACGCGTAGCGGTAGTCACCGGCGGCATGGGCGGATTGGGAGAAGCAATCTGCATCAAGCTGTCCAAAATGGGGTACAAGGTCGTCACCACCTACTCGCCCGGCAACACCAAAGCGAAGGAATGGCTGGCGGACATGAAAAAGAACGGCTACGACTGCCACGCGGCGCCTGCCGACGTCGCCGACTTTGACGCCTGCGCCAAGGCGATCAAGCAGATCGAAGCCGAAGTCGGCCCCATCGACGTGCTGGTCAACAATGCCGGCATCACGCGCGACATGACGTTCAAGAAAATGGGCAAGACCGACTGGGACGCGGTGATGCACACCAATCTCGACAGCGTGTTCAACATGACCAAGCCTGTTTGCGACGGCATGGTGGAGCGCGGCTGGGGACGCATCATCAACGTGTCTTCGGTAAACGGCCAAAAAGGCGCGTTCGGTCAGACCAACTATTCGGCGGCCAAAGCAGGCATGCACGGCTTCACCAAGGCGCTCTCGCTCGAAGTGGCGAAAAAAGGCGTGACCGTGAACACCATCTCGCCCGGCTACATCGGCACCAAGATGGTCATGGCGATTCCGAAGGAAGTCCTCGACTCCAAAATCATCCCGCAAATCCCCATCGGGCGACTCGGCAAGCCGGAGGAAGTCGCGGGGCTGGTCGCTTACCTCTGCTCGGATGAAGCGGCGTTCGTCACCGGCGCCAACATCGCGATCAACGGCGGCCAGCACATGCAATAAACCGGCAAATCGGCAGCCGCACCGGACGCCGGGCTATAATGCAGCGATGCAGCATGGCCGGTCCGGCGATGTAAAAACGATGGACAGCGGCGATTTGCGAATTGTTGTCGGACACGATAATACTGCAGCGCACACCAGAGGCCGGAGATGAGTGAAGCCATCAGAATAATCAAAAAGTATCCGAATCGCCGCTTGTACGACACCACCACCAGCATCTACATCACGCTGGCAGACGTCAAAAAGCTGGTGCTCGACAATATCGAGTTCAAAGTCGAGGACGCCAAGACCAAGGACGACTTGACGCGCAGCATCCTGCTGCAAATCATCCTCGAGGAAGAAGGCGGCGACGGCGTGCCGATGTTTTCGAGCGACGTGCTGTCCAAGATCATCCGGTTTTACGGCAACGCGATGCAGGGCATGATGGGCAATTACCTGGAAAAGAACATCCAGACCTTCATCGAAATCCAGAAAAAGCTGCAGGCGCAGTCGAGCGCGATGTACGGCGGCACCGCCGGGGTGCCCAATGCCGACGCGTGGAGCGAGTTTCTGAAAATGCAGGGCCCGGCGATCCAGGGCCTGATGGGCAGCTACCTCGAGCAAAGCGCCAACGCCTTCCTCGAAATGCAGCAGCAGATGCAAAAACAGTCGCGCAACCTCTTCGGCAACTTCCCGTTCCCCAAACAGCGCCGGAAAAGCAACGCCCGCGGCGCCCCGCCGCCCCGAAAGTCGGTTTCGTTTCCCTCGGCTGTCCCAAAGCACTGGTTGATTCCGAGCGTATCCTGACGCAATTGCGCGCCGAGGGTTATCTCGTCGCGCCCAGCTACAAGGACGCCGATCTCGTCGTCGTCAATACCTGCGGCTTCATCGACAGCGCGGTCGAGGAGTCACTCGACGCCATCGGCGAAGCGCTGGCCGAAAACGGCAAGGTCATCGTCACCGGCTGCCTCGGCGCCAAGGGCAGCGTGGTGCAGGACACCCATCCGCGCGTGCTTGCCGTCACCGGCCCGCACGCCACCGATGAAGTGATGCGCGCGGTGCATGCGCACCTGCCGCAGCCGCCCGACCCGCACATAGATTTGATCCCGCCCCAGGGTATCAAGCTGACGCCGCGGCATTATGCCTACCTGAAAATCGCCGAAGGCTGCAATCACCGCTGCACGTTCTGCATCATTCCGTCTATGCGCGGCGATCTGGTCAGCCGGCCGGTCGGCGACGTGATGCAGGAAGCGGCCAACCTCGTCAAAGCCGGCGTGAAGGAACTGCTGGTGATTTCGCAGGACACCAGCGCCTACGGCGTGGACGTCAAGTACCGCACCGGCTTCTGGGGCGGCCGTCCGCTCAAGACCCGCATGACTGAACTCGCAATGGCGCTCGGCGAACTCGGCGTCTGGGTGCGCCTGCATTACGTCTACCCTTACCCGCACGTAGACGAAGTCATCCCGCTCATGGCGGCGGGAAAAATCCTGCCCTATCTCGACGTCCCGTTCCAGCACGCCAGCCCGCGCATACTCAAGGCCATGAAGCGTCCGGCCAGTTCCGAAAACAACCTCGCGCGCATCAAGCGCTGGCGCGAGATCTGCCCCGACATCACGATCCGCAGCACCTTCATCGTCGGCTTTCCCGGCGAAACCGACGACGAGTTCGAGCAATTGCTCGAATTCATGCAGGAAGCACAGTTGGATCGCGTCGGCTGCTTCACTTACTCCGCGGTGGAAGGCGCCACCGCCAATGCGCTGCCCGATCATGTGCCGGAGGAAATCAAGGAAGAACGCAAAGCGCGCTTCATGGCAGTGCAGGCCGGCATCAGTGCCGCGCGCCTTAAACACAAGGTCGGCAAGACCATGCGCGTATTGATCGACCAGGCTGACGGCAAAAGCGTCGTCGCGCGCAGCCCCGCCGACGCGCCGGAAATCGACGGCGTCGTGCATCTGAAGCCGTCACCGCAGTTCAAGGCCGGTGAATTCGCGACGGTGCGCGTCACGCGTTCCGACCAGCACGATTTGTGGGCCGAGCCGGTATAGGTTTGCCGGCAACCCTTCGACTGTCCGCCAAACCAGCCATGTGGCAAAAAATCCGCAACTGGGCGCGCCTGCTCAAAGCGGAGACGCTGGTTCTCTGGTTTTGCTGCAGACATCCGTGCACGCCGCTTGCCGCCAAGATACTCGCTACGGTAGTCGTCGCATACGCGCTCTCGCCGATCGACCTGATTCCGGATTTCATTCCGGTCATCGGCTATCTCGATGACGTGATCCTGGTGCCGATCGGAATTTATTTCGCACTGAAGCTGATTCCGCAGCCCGTGATCGACGAATGCCGCCTGCAGGCGCGCGACTGGCTCAACACTCAACACGCGAAATTGCGCAACTACATCGCCGCCGTCGTCATCGTCGTTATATGGCTGGCCGCGCTATGGTGGGCGTGGAACTGGTTCAGCGCACGCGGCTGAATTTATCGGCGCTGGAAAAACGCGATTACATCTTCAACGTCGCGCGTGCCTTTCATCGTCGGCAGGCTCCTCAGTATGCGCTTGCCGTAGCCTTTGCTGAACAGGCGCGGATCACAGATCATCAACACGCCGCGATCGCTCTCATCGCGGATCAGCCGCCCGGCACCCTGCTTTAAAGTAATCACCGCCTGCGGCAATTGATATTCCACGAACGCGTTGCGCCCATCGCGGTTGATTCGCTCGATACGCGCCGCCAGCAACGGATCGTCGGGCGGCGCGAACGGCAGCTTGTCGATGACGACCAGCGACAACGCTTCG
>JAIOOZ010000084.1 GCA_021414185.1 Betaproteobacteria bacterium | reverse complement strand
CGCCAGCGTCTGGTTCTCGCGCTGGATCGCTACACCTTCCTTGGCTTCGACCGCCTGGTGCAGGCCGTCCGACCAGCGCCGCCCGGACATCAGGCGCCCGGTAAATTCGTCGACGATGATGATTTCGTCTTCCTGCACGACATACTGCTGGTCGCGATGATACAGCGAGTGCGCGCGCAGCGCCGCATACAGGTGGTGCATCAGGTTGATATTGCTCGGGTCGTAGAGACTGCCGCCGTGCGGCAGCAATCCCGCCTCCGCGAGCAGCGCCTCGGCGCGTTCGTGCCCGGCTTCCGACAACAGCACCTGGTGCTGCTTTTCATCGACGGTGTAGTCACCGGGGCTGTTTTCGTCGGCCTGGCGCTTCAAGCGTGGCGCGATCTCGTTCATGCGGTAGTACAGCTCGGTGGTGTCTTCCGCCTGGCCCGAAATAATGAGCGGCGTGTCGGCTGCGTACGCGCCCTGCTTGTCGGCATGGTCCATATTCGACAGGATCACGCCGACGGTGAGGCCGAGAAAGCCGTAAATGCGCCCCATCCACTCGGAGTCGCGCTTGGCGAGGTAATCGTTGACGGTAACCACGTGCACGCCTTTGCCCGACAGCGCGTTCAGATACGCGGGTAGCGTCGCCACCAGGGTTTTGCCCTCGCCGGTGCGCATCTCGCCGATCTTGCCATGATGCAAGACGATGCCGCCGATCAGTTGCACGTCAAAGTGGCGCATGTTCAGCACGCGCTTGCCGGCTTCGCGCACCACGGCGAACGCTTCGGGCAACAGTGCGTCGAGCGACTCTCCGCCGGCGTGGCGCTGCTTGAATTCGGCAGTCTTGGCCTTCAGGGCATCATCGCTGAGTTTCGCAATTTCCGGCTCAAGCGTATTGGTCGCGCGCACCGCATGCATGTACTGGCGCAACAGGCGGTCGTTGCGGCTACCGAATATTTTTTTAAGCAGGCCTGTGATCATGTCTACCGTTACACCCGAGAATCCACGACGCCAACGGGCCCGAGCCCGCCTGCGCCTCCTCCTCTTTTGAGGACGATTTGATTAAATGCAACCCTTGCTCAGGGCTCTATTAAATAAAAAGGGGCGGGGAAACACCCCACCCCTTTATGACTGAAACCTGAAGCGCGCTAACTGGGCAAGCGGAGAAAGCGCACCGGATTGAGCGGCGCTCCGTTCTGACGGACTTCGAAGTGCAGGTGCGGCCCGGTGGCGCGCCCGGTGCTGCCGACTTGACCGATGGTTCCACCGCTGAGCACAACGTCGCCAATCTTGACCAGACGCTTCGACAAATGCGCGTAACGCGTGATCAAACTATTGCCGTGATCAATCTCGACCATATTACCATATTGAGGGTGGAAATCCGAGTAGGCGACCACGCCGCCGGCCGCCGCGCGTGCCGGCGTGCCGACCTCCGCCATGAAATCCATGCCTTCGTGATACGCCCGCACGCCGTTGAACGGATCAATGCGCCAGCCGAAGTTGGACGAATACCAGCCGCCTTCGATCGGCAGCACCGACGGCAACAGTTTCTTCTTCGCGCTGTCGACTATCATCAGCGAATCGAGAATGCCGAGTTTTTCGGTGCGATCGTCCATCTGCTTGGTCAGCAGCTCGACCTGGCGGTTCATGTCGCCTAGCGACAAATCGTAGGTGGGCATGGTCGATACCGCGCCGCCGCGCCCCGGGGGCTGGTCGAACATGAATTCCTGGGGTTTGAAACCGGCGGTCTTGGCGAGACGCTCGCCGAGGGTGTCGAGGCGCAGCAACTGCGCCTGCATTTGCCCGAGCTTGGACGCGAGGGCGTTCAGGTTCTCGCGCAAATAACTCTGGGTTTTCTCGTTCTGCTCCTGCTGGGCGCTTAAGATCAGGTTGTTGAGCAGCGTGCTGTTGAGGCTGGGAGCGAAACGCAGGACCGCATACTGCAGCGCAAACGCGAGGACCAGCAGCCCAAGCAGCCCGGCCGCGCCGCCCAGTACCATATGCGGCAACGACAGCGTGATGGTCCGCGCCCTCGCGAGTTTTCCGGAAACTAGAATTATATTCATCGTTGCCCCACAATCTCAGCCATGTCCGCCCGCAAGATCGATTTCTATCTCAACTCGTCGGACCGCTTGCGTTCGTTGACCCGCGACGCCCGGCAACTCGCCGAACTGCAACAGGTCCTTAAGAACACCGCGCCCTCTGCCCTGACACAAGCCTGCTGCGTCAAGCAGTTACGCGATGGAACTCTCACCCTTTTGGCTGAAAATGCCGCGATTGCCGCCAAACTGAAGCAGCTCGCCGCTAGATTGTTAGCTACTTACCAGAAACAGCGCTGGCAGATTACTTCAATCCGTATTGAAGTGCAAGTCAGGGAAGCCCCGCCGGCGCCCACCGCAAGAGCCGGAATCCGAGCCTTAAGCATTGAAACCATTGAGAATTTGGAAAACCTCAGCGAACAGCTTGAAGACTCCCCGCTGAAAGCGGCACTGGCCCGGATGGCGGCCCGGCAGCGCAGCGAGCGCTGACTTGCGGCGGCGCGTCAGATCACCAGGATCAGCCGCTCAAACAAGAGGCAGGCCAGCACTATGATGGCCATCAACATGCCGTACTTGAGGAGCTGCCACGCGAAAGTCACATAGCGGCGGTTTTTGGTCAGCAGGTAGACCACCAGCGACGCGCCGACGGTGATGAGCACCAGAAAGCCGACGATACGCAGGACGAACATGCGGCTAGGCCTTGGGGCGGAACGCCGGCGTACGGGTTAAAAACAAAAGACTAGGCCAGCGCGGGCTGGCTGGAGGCGACAAAGGCCGGCACGTCTTCGGCGCGGTCGAAACTCACGTATTCCCACGCGTCCTGCTGCTCCAGCAGACGCCGCAACAGCAGGTTGTTGAGGGCGTGCCCGGATTTGTGCGCGATAAAAGCGCCTATCACCGGATGGCCCAGCAAATAGAGATCGCCGATCGCGTCGAGCACCTTGTGCTTGACGAACTCGTCGTCGTAACGCAAACCGTCGTTGTTCAGCACGCGATATTCGTCGAGCACGATGGCATTGTCGAGCGAGCCGCCCAGCGCCAGGCCCTGCCCGCGCATCCATTCGACTTCATGCATGAAACCGAAAGTGCGCGCGCGGCTGACTTCCCGGATGTACGAGGTGGTCGCGAAATCGACGCATACGGATTTCGCCGAGTTCTCGAACACCGGATGGTCGAAGTCGATGCTGAATTCGATCTTGAAGCCGTTGTGCGGTTCGAAGCGCGCGAGCTTGTCGCCCTCTCTGACTTCGACGGCTTTCAGGATGCGGATGAATTTTTTGGCGACCGCCTGCTCTTCAACGCCCGCCGACTGCAGCAGGAACACGAAGGGGCCGGCACTGCCATCCATGATGGGGACTTCGGCTGCCGACACGTCGACGTACACGTTGTCTATACCCAGACCCGCCAGCGCCGACATCAGGTGCTCCACCGTCGACACCCGCACGCCGTCGCGTTCGAGGCAGGACGAGAGCCGCGTGTCGCCGACCCGATAGGGATCGGCCTTGATATCAACCGGCTCCGCCAGATCGACGCGGCGGAATACCACGCCGGTGTTCGGTGCCGCCGGGCGCAAGGTCAGGTAGACCTTCTCGCCGGTGTGCAACCCAACGCCGGTGGCGCGGATGATGTTTTTGAGCGTGCGCTGCTTGATCACGAATTAACTCTTTGATTCTTATAGTTACTTAAAATGTAATTTTATCACGTTAGCTCCTGCCCCGGCAAAACCGGATGTGCGCCCGCGCTGCACTGCGAAGTCACTGGCCCAATAGTGTGTGCTAACAACCCTTTGTCGTGATGCCCTTACCGCCGATTCATCAAATAACGAAGTCAGCCTCCATATGTAAACAAGATGCGCCTCAAGGGGCATCGATTCGACCGCTTTTACACTCGCTTACATGCCTTTCAGTCCGCCTGTTTGCGCAGGAACGCCGGGATATCGAGCATTTCCACGCCCGACTGCCGCATCGCTTCGACCGTCTGGTTGCGATTGCGCCGGATGACCGCCGGCTGGTCCAGCTCTTCGTAGTTCACAGCACCCGGTGCCATTGCGCCGTCCGTGCCGGTCGCCTGCACCACCTGCAACGGCTTGGGTTGCATACGTGAATGCGCCTTGCCGAGCCCGGTCGCGACTATCGTCACCCGCAGTTCATCGCCCAGCGCATCGTCATAGACGGTGCCCGCGATCACGGTCGCCGATTCCGCGGCGAAGGCCTTGATGACGTCCATCACGTCGTACATTTCCTGCAACTGGAACAGCGCTTTGCTCGCCGAGATATTGACCAGCACGCCGCGCGCGTCGGCAATATCGATGTCTTCCAGCAGCGGGCACGCAACGGCCTGCTCCGCCGCCATGCGCGCGCGGTCGGTGCCGGCGGCTTTCGCCGAACCCATCATCGCCATGCCGGTTTCGGACATGACGGTTTTAACGTCCGCAAAATCGACGTTGATCATGCCGGGGCAGCTGATGATTTCCGCGATGCCCGCGACCGCGCCATGCAGCACGTCGTTGGCCGCGCGAAACGCCTCGTCGAGCGTCACCTGGTTGCCGAGCACCTGCATCAGCTTGTCGTTCGGAATCACGATCAGCGAATTGACGTGCTGCGACAGCGCATCCAGCCCTTCCTGCGCGATTCTCTGCCGCTTGCCCTCGAACGCGAAAGGCTTGGTGACCACGGCGACGGTCAGGATGCCAAGCTCGCGCGCGATTTCCGCCACCACCGGCGCCGCTCCCGTGCCGGTGCCGCCGCCCATGCCCGCTGTCAGGAACAACATGTCCGCGCCGCCGATGAGATCGATGATGCGTTCGCGGTCTTCCAGCGCCGCGTTGCGTCCGACCTCCGGGTTCGCGCCGGCGCCCAGGCCCTTGGTGATTTCCGGGCCCAGTTGCAGTTGCGTGCGCGCCTGCGAGCGTTTCAACGCCTGCATGTCGGTATTGGCGCAAATGAACTCCACGCCTTTAACGCCATTGGCGATCATGTGATCGACCGCGTTGCCCCCGCAGCCGCCCACGCCTATCACCTTGATTACTGCTTCCCGCGACGGTTCTTCCATGATTTCAAACATAGTTGCCTCCTGTGACTAAAGTAAAAACAAAAACTGCGAAATGCTGCGTACTCCAATTCCAAATCCCTGCGCCCGCTGTTGCTTCCTGTGCACGCCGTTACGCATACCCGCCTTTCAAAAATTTCCCTTGAACCAGCTCTTCATGCGATCGATCAGTCCCGCCAGCGAACCCAGTTGCGCATGCGCGAGATCGTGCTGCCGCTCCTGCTGCAAGCCGAGCATCAGCAGGCCCACCGCGGTCGCGTAGCGCGGATTGCGCACCACTTCCGACAGCCCGCCGTGGTACTGCGGCTGGCCGATGCGCACCGGCATATGAAAGATTTCTTCACCAAGCTCGACCATGCCCTGCATCGAACTCGAACCGCCGGTCAGCACGATCCCCGACGACAGCAATTCTTCGTAACCCGAGCGGCGCAAGTCCGCCTGCACCAGTGAATAAAGCTCCTCGATGCGCGGCTCGATCACTTCGGCGAGCGTCTGGCGCGACAACTGGCGCGCACTGCGCTCGCCTATGCCCGGTACTTCCACCATGTGCTGCGGGTCGGCGAGCTGCTTCAAGGCGCAACCGTAGCGGCGTTTGATGTCCTCCGCGTCCTTGGTCGGCGTGCGCAGCGCCATCGCGATGTCGTTGGTAATCTGGTCGCCGGCGATCGGAATCACGCCAGTGTGGCGGATCGCGCCCTGCGTGAAGATCGCGATGTCGGTGGTGCCGCCGCCGATATCGACCAGGCAAACGCCGAGGTCTTTCTCGTCTTCCGACAGCACCGCCGTGGCCGATGCGAGCGGCTGCAGGATCAGGTCATTCACTTCGAGCCCGCAGCGACGTACGCACTTGATTATGTTCTGCGCCGCCGAAACCGCGCCGGTGACGATGTGCACATTGACTTCCAGGCGCACGCCGCTCATGCCGAGCGGTTCGCGCACGTCGCCCTGGCCGTCGACGATGAACTCCTGGTTCAGTATGTGCAGCACCTGCTGGTCGGTCGGGATCGGAATCGCCTTGGCGGTCTCGATCACGCGCTCAACGTCCTGCTGCGTCACTTCGCGGTCCTTGATCGCCACCATGCCGCGCGAATTGATGCTCTTGATATGGCTGCCCGCGATGCCGGTGTAGACCTCGCTGATCTTGCAGTCCGCCATCAATTCGGCCTCTTCGAGGGCGCGCTGGATCGCGTTGACCGTCGCTTCGATGTTGACGACCACGCCCTTGCGCAGGCCTTTCGACGGATGCCCGCCCATGCCGATGATTTCGATGCCGCCGTCCGGTTTGACTTCGGCGACGATCGCCGCGATCTTCGACGTGCCGATATCGAGACCGACGATCAGGTGCTTGGTTTCTTTGGCCTTGCTCATCAATTCCTCTTCACTGTCAGCCGGTCGCGCGCGCGGGTTTGCGCGTGGTTTTGTCAATTCGCGGTTTGTCTGCCTGCTCGTGCGCGAGTTCGGGTATGCCCACGGCAAAACCGTTGGGGTAACGCAGATCGACGTAAGTCAGGCGGCGCTGCAGGCGGCCGACCGTGCGCGGGTAAACCGCGATAAAGCGGTCGAGCCGCGCTTCGATGCTTTCGCGCCCCAGTTCAAGCGTGATGCCGCTGGCCAGCCGCACCTGCCACGCGCGGCGCGCCGAAACCTGGACCTGCACGGGCGTCAGTCCGATGGCACCCAGGCTGCGCTGGAAGTACCCGTATTGGATGGCGATTTCCTTGGCGCTGCCGGGCGGGCCAACAAACGACGGCAGGCGGCCGTCATAGGCAGCAGCGAACAGATCGCCATAGGTATCGACCAGCGCGGCGCTGCCCCAGCGTCCGAGCGGCACGTGCTCTTCCAGCGCGACCTCGATGCGGTCCGGCCACTGGCGCCGCACGTTGACGCTGCGCGCCCACGGCAACTTTTCGAATCCGGAGCGCGCACGCTCCAGATCGACCGTGAAGAAATTGCCCTGCAGTTCGCGCGCGACTATTACCTCGATCTGCTCGGACGTCACGTGCCTCAACTCGTTCATGATGCGCACTTCGCGCAGCGGAAATCCCGGCAGCCGCATCGCGTAGTGCACCGTCGCATACGCGACCAGCAGAAACGCTGCAGCGAAGAACGCGTTCGCCACGCCATTCAGAATGTCGGGCTTATCCCACATGGGCCAACTCCAGAATTTTTACTACCAGATCATCGAACTCAATGCCGGCAACGCGCGCCGCCATCGGCACCAGCGAATGTCCGGTCATGCCCGGCGTGGTATTCATCTCCAGCAGAAATGCCTTGCCGTCGTCACGCAGCATGAGATCGGCGCGTCCCCACCCGGCGCAACCAAGCGCGGCGGCAGCGCGCATGACGGTCGCCTGCAGCACCTGCTCCTGCGCCGCGGGCAGGCCGCTCGGACAGTGGTACTGCGTGTCGTCGCTGAAATATTTGTGCTGGTAGTCGTAGTTGCCCTGCGGCGCCTCGATGCGGATCAGCGGCAGGGCACGGTCGTCGATGAACGCGGCAGTAAGCTCGCGGCCGCCGATAAATTCTTCGGCGATCACCAACGTGTCGCACTTTGCCGCGAGTTCATACGCAGCCTCGATCTTTTCGACCGACGCCACCTTGGTAAGCCCGATGCTTGACCCTTCATGCGCGGGCTTCACTACCAGCGGCAGCCCGAGATCTTTAGCGACCTTCGCCCAATCACTCTGTGCCGTCAGCACTGCGTGGCGCGGCGTCGGGATGTCGCTGGCGAGCCAGATCAGCTTGGTGCGCAATTTATCGAGGCACAGCGCGGACGCCATCACGCCACTGCCGGTATACGGAATTTCCATCAACTCGAGCGCGCCCTGCACCGTGCCGTCTTCGCCATAACGGCCATGCAACGCGAGAAACACGCGCGCGTAACCGTCGCTTTTCAATTCGAACAACGAGCGCTCGGACGGATCGAAAGCGTGCGCATCCACGCCTTTGCGGCGCAGCCCTGCCAGCACCGCGTTGCCCGAGAGCAGGGAAATCTCCCTTTCCGCGGAGCGGCCGCCCATTAACACTGCGACTTTTCCAAAGTCGCGGTGAGGCGAGAGGCGAGAGGCGAGAGGGGCACTCATGCGGCCTCTCCAATTATTCGCACTTCGCGCTCAAGGTCGATGCCGAATTTCTCCTGCACCGCGCTGTGCGCGGTCTCGATCAGCGTTTCGATATCGGCGGCACGCGCATGGCCGGTGTTGACGATGAAATTGGCGTGCTTCTCCGAGATCATTGCGCCGCCCAGCGCACTGCCTTTGAGTCCGCAGGCCTCGATCAGGCGTGCGGCATGATCGTTCGGCGGATTGCGGAACACCGAGCCGGCGTTCGGTATGTTGAGCGGCTGCGTGGCGATGCGGCGTTCGAGCAACTGCTTGATAGTGGCACGCGACTTCACGCCATCGCCGGGCGGCAGCTTGAAGCGCGCCGCCGCGAACCATTCCTCGCCGCCGTCGCGCAGCTTCACGGTGCGGTAGCCGATTTCGTAATTGGCCGGCGTGCGCTGGCGCAGCTGGCCGGTGCGGTCCAGCGTGGTGACGCTTTCGACGATGCCCCAGGCCTCGCCGCCATAGCACCCGGCGTTCATCACCAGAGCGCCGCCTATCGTACCGGGAATGCCGGCCATGAACTCGGCGCCGACCAGTTCGTGCATCGCCGCAAACCGCGCCAGCTTCGGGCTCGGCACACCGGCCTCGGCGTAAATCGCGTTGCCCTCGGAGCGGATTTCCTTCAGTGCGCCGTGCGTAAAAATGACGGTGCCGCGCAGGCCGCCGTCGCGCACCAGCAGATTGCTGCCAAGGCCAACCACGTAAACCGGCTCGTGACGCGGCAACGAGGCGAGGAACAAACGCATGTCCTCAAGATCGACCGGCACGTAGGCACGATCTGCACTGCCGCCCGCGCGCCAGCTGGTGTGACGCGCCATCGGCTCGTTGCGCCGCACTTCGCCCCACAGCAGATTTTTCTGGGCCGCCATGTTCATCGCGTTCGCATCACCGTTGCCCGCCACTCAGCATCGCGGGTACCGCACCGATCGAACCCGCACCCATGACCAGCACGACGTCGCCGTCGCGTACCGCATTGCTCACTGCGTCCGGAATGTCCGCGACTTTCTCGACGAATACCGGTTCCACCTTGCCCTGCACGCGCACTGCGCGCACCAGCGCACGGCCATCGGCAGCGACTATCGGCGTTTCGCCTGCCGCATAAACTTCGGTGAGCAGAAGTGCGTCGACGGTGGAAAGCACCCGCACGAAATCCTCGAAGCAATCGCGTGTGCGCGTGTAACGGTGCGGCTGGAACGCGAGCACGATGCGGCGGCCGGGAAACGCGCCGCGTGCCGCGGCGAGCGTTGCCGCCATCTCGGCCGGGTGATGGCCGTAATCGTCGATCAGCGTGTAGTGGCCGCCCGCTTTGTTGTTGGAATCCAGCGCAATTTCACCGTAACGCTGGAAGCGGCGGCCCACGCCTTTGAAATCCGCCAGCGCCTTGACGATGGCAGCATCCGGCGCGCCGACTTCCATGCCGACCGCTATCGCCGCCAGCGCGTTCAGCACGTTGTGCGCGCCGGCAAGATTGAGCACTACTTCGAGATCGGGCAGCTTATTGCCGCGCGCGTCGCTGCGCGTTACGCGAAAGCGCATGCGCCCCGCATCGGGCTTCAGATCGACGGCGCGTATTTGCGCGGCTTCAGACAGACCGTAGGTCGTGATCGGTTTCGTTACGGCCGGCATGATTTCGCGCACATTGGGGTCATCGACACACAACACCGCGGTGCCGTAGAACGGCAGGCGCTGCACGAAGTCGAGGAAGGCCTGGCGCAGGCGGCCGAAGTAATGGCCGTAGGTCTCCATGTGGTCGGCGTCTATATTGGTGACCACCGAGAGCACCGGCGCGAGATACAGAAACGAAGCGTCCGATTCGTCGGCCTCGACGACGATGAACTCGCCGCTGCCGAGCTTGGCGTGAGAGCCCGCCGCCTCCAGCCGCCCGCCGATCACAAACGTCGGATCCATGCCGGCTTCGGCCAGAATGCTCGCCACCAGGCTGGTCGTCGTCGTTTTGCCGTGCGTGCCGGCGACCGCGATGCCCTGCTTCAGCCGCATCAGCTCGGCCAGCATCATCGCGCGCGGCACCACCGGGATCTTGTGCGCGCGCGCCGCCACGACTTCCGGATTGTCATCTTTAACCGCGCTCGAAATCACGACCGCATCGGCCGCCGAGATGTTTTCCGCGGCGTGCCCCTTCACAACTTTGGCACCGAGCGTTTTCAGCCGCTGCGTCACGCTGCTGTCATTCAGGTCCGAACCGCTCACGTCGAAACCGAGATTGAGCAGCACTTCGGCGATGCCGCTCATCCCCGAGCCGCCTATACCAACGAAATGCACTCTTTTTACTTTGTATCTCATGCCGCCAACCTCACGCACTCGTCGGCGACCGCTTGCGTCGCATCCGGCTTGGCTGCTTCACGCGCCTTGTGCGCCATCGCAAGCAAGGCCTCGCGCGTAAAACCACTGAGCAACGATGCAAGTTTTTGCGCGGTGAGTTCGCTCTGCGACACGAGCACCGCGGCGCCACGCTCGCTGAGGAAACGCGCGTTGCGCGTCTGATGATCGTCAACCGCGTGCGGGAACGGCACCAGCACGCTGGCGATACCGGCGGCGGCGAGTTCAGCAATGGTCAAGGCGCCGGCGCGGCAGATGATGAGATCGGCGTTCGCATACTGCGCCGCCATATCGGCAATAAACGGCACCAGCGTCGCCGTGACACCGGCGCGCTGGTAACTGGCTTGGATCTGCGCGATATGACGCTCACCCGACTGATGCGTGACCAGCGGACGCTCGGCCGCCGGCATCAGGGCCAGCGCCTGCGGCACGGTTTCGTTCAGCGCCTGCGCGCCCAGGCTGCCGCCAATGACGGTGAGCCGCAGTACGCCGCTGCGTGCGCGATAACGCGCCTCGGGCGCGGCAATGCCGGTGATTTCATTGCGCACCGGATTGCCCGTCCAGATGACCGCCGTCGACGCTCCGAACGGCGCCGGAAATCCAGCCAGCACGCGATCAGCAACTTTCGCGAGCACTTTATTGGCGAGGCCGGCTATGGAATTCTGTTCATGGATCACAAGCGGACGATTCAAGAGCGACGCCATCATGCCGCCCGGAAACGACACATAGCCGCCCATACCGAGCACGACGTCCGGGCGGTGCGTGAAAATGGCGCGCGCGCTTTGCCAGAATGCGATCAGCAAATCGAGCGGCAGCAACGCGAAGCGCAGCAAACTTTTGCCGCGCACTCCGGTCATGCTGATCCACGCCATCGTATAACCCTTGGGCGCAACGAGTGTTGCTTCCATCCCGGTCTTCGCACCCAGCCAGACGATGTTCCAGCCCTGCGCGCGCAGATTTTCGGCTACCGACAATGCGGGAAATATATGGCCGCCGGTGCCGCCCGCCATGATCATTATGGTACGAGAGGCGAGAGGGGTGAGGAGTGAGGAGGTCATACTTTCACCCCTCTCAAGAGCTGCCGATTTTCCCAATCCACCCGGAGCAGAACGGCCAGCGCGCAGCAATTGGCAGCGATGCCGCTGCCACCGAAAGACAACAGCGGCAGCGTCAGCCCCTTGGTCGGCAACACGCCCATGTTCACGCCCATGTTGATGATCGCCTGCACGCCCAGCCACAGGCCTATGCCCTGCGCGACCAGCGCGGGGAAATTGCGCTCGAGTGCCGCAGCCTGGCGGCCGATCGCGAACGCGCGCACGACCATAGTTACGAACAGCGCAATCACCAGTGCGACGCCGGCGAAACCGAGCTCCTCGGCGATCACTGCGAGCAGAAAATCGGTGTGCGCTTCGGGCAGATAAAAAAGTTTCTCGACACTGCCGCCGAGCCCGACGCCCAGCCATTCGCCGCGGCCGAACGCGATCAGAGCGTGCGACAGTTGGTAGCCTTTGCCGAACGGGTCGGCCCACGGATCCATGAAGCCCACCACCCGCTGCATGCGGTACGGCGACAGCCAGATGAGCAGCACGAAGCCGACGAGCAGGAGCACGATGAGTCCGGCGAACGGTTTCCAGTTCACGCCACCCAAAAACAAGATGCCCATGGCGATGACTGTGATGACGGCGAACGCGCCGAAATCCGGCTCGCGCAGCAATAGCCCGCCGACCAGAAGCATGACTATGAAAAGCGGCAGAAATCCCTTGGTCAG
>JAIOOZ010000259.1 GCA_021414185.1 Betaproteobacteria bacterium | reverse complement strand
TCAGCGCGCCCGGCGTCGTGCCGCACCTGAAATCCGGCCGCCTGCGCGCGATTGCGGTCACCAACGCCAAACGTTCCGCGTTGCTGCCGGAGCTGCCGACCGTCGGCGAATCCGGACTGCCCGGCTTCGAGTCCGAGGGATGGCACGGCCTGTTCGCGCCGGCGCGCACGCCGAAACCGGTGATCGACCGCCTGTATCGCGAGTTCTCCACCGCGTTGCGTGCGCCGGACGTCGCGGCTTATCTGCTGAGCGCGGGTGCGGAACCCGTCGGCCTGCCGCCCGAGCAGATGGCACAGAAGCTGCGCGAAGAAATCGCGCGCTGGGCGAAAGTCGTCAAGGCCGCCAATATGAAAGTCGATTGACGGACGCCGCGTTATAATCGAACGAAATTACCGTTATCAGAAACAAACCAAGGGAGCACCATGTCAGCAGATCTTATGAAATCCTCGCCGCTCGGCACTTACATCGAGCATTGTAAAAAAGGCGAGCTCGCCTACCAGGTGTGCACCGACGACAACACGCCGGTGTTTTATCCGCGCGCGGTCGCGCCGAAAACCGGCAGCGCCAAACTCGAGTGGCGCGTCTCCAAAGGCCTCGGCACCGTGTATTCGACCACTGTCGTGCACGCCGCGAAGGACCAGCCGCCGCATAACGTGGCGCTGATCGATATCGACGAAGGCTATCGCATGATGAGCCGCGTCGAAGGCATCGACCCGATGCAGGTCAAGATCGGCATGCGCGTCAAAGTCAAAATCAACCAGGGCGACGAAAAGCAGCTCCCCTACCCCGTGTTCACCCCGGCGGAGGGCGCAAAATGAGCCGTAAACGCGGAAGTGTTGCAGTCGTCGGCGCGGCCGAATCCGATCTGGGCCTGGTCGCCCCGCATACGAGCCCGGTCGATCTGATGGCGCAAGCCACCATGCGCGCGCTGGATGATTGCGGATTGAAATTGTCCGACGTCGACGGTCTGTTCGTCGCCGCCACGCAGGTGCGCATGGGTCCGATGGCGCTGGCCGAGTATCTGCAGATCAAACCGAAATATTTCGACGGCACCATCATCGGCGGCTCGTCGTTCATGTCGCACGTCACCCACGCGCAGATGGCAATCGAAGCGGGCTTGTGCGAAGTCGCGGTCATTGCTTACGGCAGCACGCAACGCTCGGTCAGCCGCGCCGCGGCGAGCCCGCGCGAATACAACCACTACGAATCGCCGTACAAACCCATCCTGCCGATCAGCGCGTACGCGCTGGCCGCCGCGCGCCACATGCACCAGTACGGCACGAAGATAGAGCAGATTGCGGAGGTCGCGGTGTCGGCGCGCAAGTGGGCGCTGCTGAATCCTGTCGCCTGGGAGAAGGAGCCGCTGACGATAGAGCAGGTCAGGAAGGCGCGCATGGTGAGCTACCCGTTCACGGTGCGCGATTGCTGCCTGGT
>JAIOOZ010000083.1 GCA_021414185.1 Betaproteobacteria bacterium | reverse complement strand
TAGGGGCCGGCCATGATGGCGGTGAAATCCAGGACTTTCACTCCATCGAGTGGAAGCGACATCGTTTATTCTCCAGAGGTGATATGGCGTGTTATCGTGAGGCCCGATTTTATCTGCTTTGCGCGCGGCGGATTGAAACTGCGGCAAATAGTCCCGATAATGGGCGCCAGCAGGGAGAAAAATAGGCATAAGGAGGAGTACTTGAAACATTTAATCGCAATTGTGTCGCTCGCGTTGCTGACTGGCGCAGCAATGGCCCAGCAGTATCCAAGCAAAACCGTGCGCGTCGTGATCCCGTGGCCGCCCGGCGGCTCCAATGACGTGGTCGGCCGCATCGTGCTGCAAAAAGTCGGCGAGCTGATGGGGCAACAATTCATCGTCGACAATCGTGGTGGTGCTGCCGGCAGCATAGGCGCAGACGTGGTCGCCAAGGCACCGCCCGACGGCTATACGCTCATGGTGCATTCGACCAGCCATGTCGGCAACGCGCACCTGTACAAGAAACTTCCGTACGACACGCTGAAGGATTTCACCGGCGTCGCTTTGCTCGCTGCGCAGCCGGGCGCACTGACGGTGCATCCTTCGTTGCCGGTAAAAACGGTGAAAGACTTCATCGCGCTCGCGAAAAACCGCCCGGGCACCATCAACTATTCGTCCTCGGGCAACGGCAGCGCTCCGCACCTTTCGATGGCGCTGCTCGTGTCGATGAGCGGCATCAACATCGTGCACGTCCCATACAAAGGCGGCGCGCCGCAGGTCACGGCACTGGTGTCAGGCGAAACGCAGGCTTCGCTGGCGACGGTGTCGACGGTGCTGGTGCACGTGCAGTCTGGACGGTTGCGCACGCTCGGCGTGTCGTCCGCCAAGCGGACAGCTACCATGCCCGATGTGCCCACCATCGCTGAAGCGGGTGTGCCGGGCTACGAGATGAGCCCGTGGATAGGCGTCTTCGTGCCGGCTGCGACACCCAGGGAATTGATCGTCCGCCTGAACGGCGAGATCAACAAGGCACTGAAATCGCCGGACGTCAGCCAGCTGCTCGCCAGTCAGGCACTCGATGCTTTAGGTGGCACGCCCGAGGAATTCGACGCGCGCATCAAGTTGGATTACGAGAAGTACGCCAAGCTCATCAAGCTGACCGGCGCCAAGGTCGACTAGAAGAGCGGGAGGCGAGAGGCGGGAGGCGAGAGGCGAGAAGCGCGAGGCGTGAGGACATTTAATGCCTTTACTCCCCTCCGCCTCTCACCTCACGCCTCTCCCGCAGTTACTTGCGGTTGGCGTCCACCGCGGTCATGAAGGCTTTGCGGAATTCGAGCGGTTGCGAAACGCTTTTGACCGGCGACTTATCGCCGCCGGTGCCGGAGATGGTGATGGACCCGAAGTCGAAAATGCGGCCGAAAATTCCCTGATCGACCTGTATGCTTTCGACTTTTTCGAGAAACATCTCCGTCGTGTTGCGCTGAATCAAACCCGCTTTGACGATGATGCGTTTGTTGGTGACAGCCAGTTCGGTCGATTGGTAGATCAGCCAGGCCCACAGCCAGAGCAGCAGCCCCAGACCGAAGGCAGCCAGCAGCAGCACGCCGAAGAATATCCACCAGAAAAACGACCAGACGGTCAGGTGGCCGCGGTACAGCACCGTTTCATCCTTGATCAGTACCTCGTCTACATATGAGCTCATGCGAGTTCTCCTTGCCGGCCATTCTTCTACACTTGAGGAAACAATGCCAGCGCGGCGTCAACAACCGTCAACCGGTCCCCGGGGTAAAATCGGGCAAGTCGTAGCCCGGCCGCACAGTTATATCCATCTGGAGGAAACACCATGAAATTGTTTGGCTCGCCGTTTTCACCCTACGTGCGCAAAGTGCGCGTGCTGCTCAGCGAAAAGAACATTCCGTACGAATTCGTGATCGAAGACCCGTGGTCGGCGGAAAGCAAGATCCCGTCGCTGAATCCGCTCGGCAAGGTGCCGGTGCTGCAGATCGGCCCTGAGAAATTTTTGTTCGAGTCGGTAGCGGTCGCGCATTACCTCGACAATCTGGACGGCAAGCCGCTGCAGCCGGGCGACCCCGCCGGTTACTGGCAATCGCAATGGTGGCAGGCGCTCGGCAACGGCATGATAGACGCAGCGGTCATGCGCGTGTTCGAGACACGCCGTCCCGCGGACAAGCAGATGCCGGAGAAAATGCAGCGCGAGGAAGCGCGTAT
>JAIOOZ010000258.1 GCA_021414185.1 Betaproteobacteria bacterium | reverse complement strand
TACCTGGCGGGCGACAGCGGGGCGTTTCTTTCGGGGCAGGTCATCCATGTCAACGGCGGGCAGTTCATGTATTGATAGTCCGCCGGATTGAAAGACAGATAAAGAAGTTTCACAGTATTCAGGAGGCGGCGAGGATGGTTGAATTCAAAACAATTTCGTACGACGTGATACAGGTCGGCGAGGAGTTCAAGTCAGATGATTTTCTGATCAAACCGGAAGACGTCGAAACGTTTGCCTATGCGGTCGACGATCACAACCCGTGGTATTTTGAAGATTCGCCTTTCGGCGGGCCCATCGCGCATCCGGTGATGCTCGGCAACCAGGCGCTGATGATGCGCCACAGCCGCTACATCATTCCGGCGGGTTTGCACGCCAAGATCCAGTTTGAATTCATCGAGCCGCTACGCGCCGGCATGCGCGTGCGCAGCTACGGCAAAGTCCTCGACAAGTTCGAGAAACGCGGCCGCTATTACATGGTGACCGGGTTCACTACCAAAGACGAAGAATCCGGCGCCGAGCTGGTGCGCGGCCAGTTCACCCAGATGATATTCAAGGGAGAGCGCCATGAAGCTTAAAGCAGCGGCTTCCATAAAGGTCGGCGCAGAATTGCCGCCGCAGGTGAAGAACATCCTGCAGCGTCAGATTGATTGCTACTCGGGCGTGCGTCCGAAGTCGATCCACACCGATGCCGAGTGGGCAAAGCAGAAAGGTTTCGCTGCGCCGCTCGCGCAGGGGCTGATGTCGACCGCCTATGTTTCGCAGATGATGGTGGATTTCCTCGGCATGGGGTTCGTGAAAGGCGGCAGGATCAGCGCTTCCTTCATCAAGCCCGTGCTCGCCGGCGATACTCTGACCATGCACGGAGCGGTGAAGAGCATGGAAGCCGAGGGCGATCACACGCGCGTTACCGTTGAGTTCTGGTGCGTGAGCCAGGAAGGCGTCAAGACCATGGTCGGGACGGCGAGCGGGCTGGCGGCGTGAGTCTTTGATGCCGGGCAGCGTAATGGATAATCTCGCGCCGGCCGCGCTGAACACCGATCTCTGCGGTTTGTTCGCGCCGCGCTCGGTCGCGCTGGTCGGCGCCACCGACCACCCCTCGAACTTCGGCGGGCGCGTGTTTCGCGCCATGCTCAATTTCGGCTACAAGGGAAAAATCTTTCCGGTCAACCCGCGCCTGAAGGAAATCTACGGACTGGCGTGTTATCCCAGCGTCAAGGATCTCCCCGAGACGCCCGACCACGTCGGCATCATCGTCGCCACCGAACGCGTGTTCGACATTTTGGCGGACTGTGCGGCGCTCGGCGTGCCTTTCGCCACTGTATATACCGCGGGATTCGCGGAGACCGCCACGCCCGAAGGACGCGAACGCCAGGCACGGTTGATCGCGTTTGCGCGCTCGTCCGGCATGCGCATCATGGGGCCTAACTGCAACGGCGTGATCAACTTCGTCGACAGCTTTGCGATGACGTCCACCGGCGCCATCGGCCGCGCCAAAGGCAAGGCGGGCAATGTCGGCGTTATCAGCCACAGCGGCGGGCTCGGCCAGATCACCGTGATGTGGCGGGCGCAAATGGCAGGGTTGGGCGTGAGCTACGAAGCGAGCTGTGGCAATGAAGCGGACCTCGACACGCTCGACTTCGCGCGTTTCATGCTGCGGTCCGACACCACTGACATCATCCTGATGGCAATCGAAGGCTTCAAGGACGGCGCCAAGCTGCAAGCGGTGGCGCTGGAGGCTCTGGAGCGCGAAAAGCCGATAGTCGTATTGAAATTGGGACGCACCGAAGCGGGCGGCCGTGCGGCGGCTTCGCACACCGGCGCCATCGCCGGCGTCGATGATATCTATCAGGCCGCGTTCAAGCAGTACGGCATGATAGGCGTGAACACCTGCAACGAGCTTTACGAGACAGCGATCCTTATGCGTAAACGCCGTTGGCCCAAGGGTCGCCGTGCCGCATCGGTTGCTGCTACCGGCGGCAACATTGTGCATCTCGCCGACATGGGCGCCGATCAGGGAATAGAGTGGGCTGAATACTCGACAGAAACCCAAGAGGTGCTTACCAGCATGCTGCCCGGTTACGGCAGCAAGATACTGAATCCCAGCGATCTTACGTCGCTCGCCACTGGGGAGCCTGCGATGTTCAGCCGCGCGCTCGCTACGATAGCGGGTGACCCGAACATTGATGCGGTCGCACCGATTTTCGCGTTCGTGACCCGCAAGCAGATCGAAAGCGGCGTGCAGTTCGTGCTCGACTGCCCGAAGCCCGCGGCCATGATCTGGGTCGGCGCATGTACCGATGATGCGGCGCCCACGGCGGAAGATCTGGTTGCGGCAGGTGTGCCGGTCTATAGAGATGCACTGCCATGTCTGCGTTCGCTGCGCGCGGCGATGGATTTCGGACGGCGCGTCGCTGCATATCAGCAAAAGACGGATGTGCCGCAGCGGCCGGCCGGCATTTCCGTGCAGGCAGCGCGCGACAAACTGGGCGGGCACAACGGAACGCTGACGGAGCGTGAATCGAAACTCGTTCTCGCGGAATATGGATTTCCGGTCACGCGCGAACGGCTCGCCAGCACGCCTGCAGAAGCGGTCGCCCATGCGCGGGAATTTGCCGGCAAGGTGGCGCTCAAAATCGATTCGGCCGACATTCCGCACAAGACCGACGCCGGTGCGGTCAGGCTGGGCCTGCAGGGCGACGATGCAGTGGACCGTGGATACGTGGAGGTTATGGAAGCGGCCCGGCGTCACGCGCCGGACGCGCGCATCAACGGTGTGCTGGTGCAGGAAATGGTGCCGCCGGGCGTTGAAATGATGCTGGGCATCATCAGCGATCCTGTGTTTGGTCCGGTCGTGGCAGCGGGACTGGGCGGTATACATATCGAGGTGCTGCGCGACGTAAGTTATCGCGTGGCGCCGGTAACGCCCGCCGACGCGCGCGCGATGGTCAATGAATTGCGCGGTTACAAGGTGCTCGAAGGTGTGCGCGGCATGCCGCCGCGCGATATCGAAAGCCTGTGCGACCTGATCGTCAGGCTGTCGTGGTTCGCGCACGATTTCAGAAAAGAGATTGCCGAAGTGGACATCAATCCGCTGGTCGTCATGCCGAACGGTAAAGGCGCGCGTGTCGTCGATGCGTTGATCGTCAAAAGTAAATAAGCAACATAGCGATACAGGTTGGAGGAGCTGCAGATGAATTTGAAAACGGTATGTGTCGCGGGGTTGGCGTGCCTGGTTATCACGCCGTCAGTTGGAGGCGAGGCGTGCGCGCAGGCCTATCCGGGCAAGCCTGTGCGCATGGTCAATCCCTTCAGTCCCGGTGGTTCGCTCGACCTGGTATCGCGGGCGCTCGCGCGTACGATGACGCTCGAACTCGGGCAGTCCGTGTATGTAGACAACCGGCCGGGGGCGGGCGGCAACCTTGGCGTGGAAATCGTCGCCAAGGCGCCTGCCGATGGCTATACGCTGCTGGCTGTGCAAAGCAGTATCACCATCAACCCGAGTCTGCAAAAGCAGGTCCCTTATGACCCGATCAAGGATTTCGAGCCCATCTCGAAGATTTCCTCGTATATGTTTTTTCTGGTGGTGCATCCGTCGACGCAGGCGCGTTCGGTGCAGCAACTCATTGCGCTGGCCAAGGCCAAGCCCGATCAACTCACTTATGCGTCGGTCGGCATAGGCAGCGGGACCCACCTTGCCGGCGAACTGTTCAAGTTCATGACCGGGGTGAAGATGATTCATGTTCCTTATAAAGGCAGCGGTCCATCGATCATCGATCTGGTCGGCGGACAGGTTGCGTTGATGTTCGGCAGCACGTCCGTATTGCCGCACGTGCAAACCAAAAAACTGGTCTTGCTCGGCGTGACGGGAGGGAAACGCTCGGCTTTTGTGCCTGAGGCCCCGACCATCGCCGAATCCGGCGTGCCGGGTTATGAGATCAGCGCATGGAATGCGCTGTTCGCGCCCGCCGGCACGCCGGCCGCTATCGTCACCAGGCTCAATCAGCTCGTGCGGCAGGGGCTGGCGAATGCCGACACCAGGACGGTGATGGAAGCGCAGGGACTGGATGCAACACCCAGCACACCGCAGGAACTCGGCGAGCTGGTGCGCAGCGAACTGCCGAAATGGGCCAAGGTCATCAAAGCAGCCGGGATCAAGCCAGAGTGACAGCATGAGCTGGGAAGCAGAGCTCGAAGAACTGCGGCGGCGCCAGCAACTCGCGCGCGAGCTGGGCGGCGCCGAGCGCGTCAAACGCCACAAGGACGGCGGCAAGCTGACGGTGCGCGAAAGAATAGACGCGCTGCTCGATCCCGGTTCGTTTCGCGAAGTCGGCAGCATCGCCGGCAAGGCGAGCTACGATGAAGCCGGCAATATCACCGCCTTCACGCCCGCGCAACTCGTGATGGGCCGCGGCACGCTCGATGGAAAGCCGGTGGTGGTCGCCGGCGACGACTTCACAGTGCGCGGCGGCTCTGCGGAAGGCGGCCTGCGCGACAAACTGGTACGCGCGGAAATGATGGCACGCGATCTGCGCATGCCCATCGTGCGTCTGTGCGACGGCACCGGTGGCGGCGGTTCAGTGCGTGCGCTCGAGGTCGATGGTTACGCGAAATGCCCGGCGCTTTACGGCTGGGGGCTGGCAATCGAGAACCTGAGCCAGGTGCCGGTGGTCGGGCTCGCACTGGGGTCTACCGCGGGGTTCGGCGCGGCACGTGTTGCGACCAGCCATTACTCCGTGATGGTGAAAGACACTTCGCAGATGTTCATCGCCGGTCCGCCGGTGGTCAACCGTCTCGGTCCGCAATATGAAAAGAACGAACTGGGCGGCAGTGAAATCCATACCCGCAACGGCACTGTAGACGACGAAGTCGACAGCGAAGCCACAGCATTTTTGCGCACGCGGCGTTTCCTCTCGTACCTGCCGCGCTCGGTGCACGAATTGCCGGCGCGCATCGATACCGGCGACGATCCGCAGCGCAAAGTCGAATGGCTGATCGACGCCATTCCGCGCGACGAGCGTCAGGTCTACAAAATGCGGCAGATCGTCGAAGCGGTCGTCGATCAGGGAACGTTCTTCGAAATGGGGCGCCGCTGGGGACGTCCGGTAATGACCGGTTTCGCGCGCTTCGGCGGCTGGCCGGTCGCGTTGCTGGCGAGTGATCCTTATCATTATGGCGGTGCATGGACGGCCGACGCCGCGCGCAAGATCCGCCGCTTCGTCGATCTCGCGCAGACTTTTCATCTGCCGGTCGTGCACCTGGTTGATGTGCCGGGTTTTATGGTTGGCCTGGATGCGGAGCAGAAGGGCACCATGCGTTATGGGGCGGAAGCGATTGCAGCCATTATCGGTTCCACGGTGCCGTGGTGCGCGGTGATAGTCAGGAAATGTTTCGGCATCGGCGGCGGTGCGCACGCCAATAATTCTCGCTATTCGACGCGTTACGCATGGCCGTCCGCGAATTGGGGATCGATGCCTATCGCGGGCGGATTGGAAGCTTCGTACCGCTCGGAGATAGCCGGCGCGGCGGACCCGGCTGCGAAACTCGCGGAGATCGAGCAGAGACTGGATCGCGTGTGCTCGCCGTTTCGCACGGCAGAAGCGTACAACTTTGACGAGATCATCGACCCTCGCGATACGCGCAGGCTGCTGTGCGAATTCGTGTCATTGTGCGCGGGCACTATTGCGGCGGGGCCGCCTTCATTCGGTTATCGGCCTTGATTAATTTACCGGACTATTTGTCAGAAGGAGTAATTATGCAATTGGGCCCCCGTTTCATTCTGGCCGCCGGTTTGTCATTGTGCGCGGCATCAGTGTCCGCACAGCAGTCGGCGGCAGGCTACCCGAACAAACCTGTCAGAGTCATCGTGCCCGTTGCATCGGGCGGCGGCACCGACATCATCGCGCGTATCGTCATGACCAAGCTGGGTGAGCAGCTCGGCGGCGCGTTCGTGATTGACAATCGCGCGGGGGCGGGCGGCATCCTCGGCAACGAAATCGTCGCTCACGCCCAGCCGGATGGATATACGCTGTTGTTTACCTACGCTGCGCACACCATAGTGCCGTTCATTTACCGCAAAGTGCCTTACAACGTCGATAAGGACTTTGCGCCCGTCACTATGGCCGGCTCGCAGCCCTTGCTGCTCGCGCTCAACGCGTCGGTGAAAGCCAACACGGTACAGGAACTGATCGCGCTCGCCAAAGCAAGGCCGAACGAATTGAACGTTGCTCTCGCCACGCCCAGCAGTTCGGGGGCGCTGGCGGCTGAGCTCTTCAAGATATTGACCAACACGCACATGGTGTCGGTTCCGTTCAAAGGCGGCGCGCCGGCGTTGACTGCGATGGTCTCCGGCGAAGTCCAGTTGATATTTACGACACCGCCGACCGTGATGCCTTATATCAAAGGCGGCAAAGTCAAAATCCTCGGCACCTCGGGCAAGGACCGCGTGCCGTATCTGCCCGAAGTGCCG
>JAIOOZ010000257.1 GCA_021414185.1 Betaproteobacteria bacterium | reverse complement strand
GCGCAGGCGGTTGGCGCGCACCAGCGGAATGGTGGCCGGCGCGCTGCCGAAAATCAGCTGGATCTGGCCGCCAAGGAGATCGTTCAGCGCCGGGCCGGTGCCTTTGTATGCGATGTGCGTCATCTTCGTCCCCGCCAGCATGTCGAACAATTCGCCGGAGAGGTGCGCGATGCCGCCGGTGCCCGACGAGCCGTAGTTGAGCGCGCCGGGTTTGGCCTTGGCGAACGCGACGAGATCGCCGACGCTTTTTATCGGCACTCCCGGATGCAGCGCGACGATGAACGCCGTATCGCCGATGAGCCCCATAGGCAGGATGTCGTTCACCGGGTCGTACGGCAATTTGTACATTGCGGCGTTGGTGGCGTAACTGCCGGACATGATGATCGTCGTGTAGCCGTCGGGCGTTGCGCGCACCGTGGTTTCGGCGCCCATGGTGCCGCCGCCGCCCGCGCGGTTATCGACGATCACCGTCTGCTTGAAAGACTCGGTGAGCTTTTGCGCGAGCAGGCGCGCGACGATGTCGGTGCCGCCGCCAGGTGCAAACGGCACGATCAGTCTGAGTGGCTTGGTCGGATAAGCGTTTTGCGCGAGCGCGCTACCGCAGGGGAATCCAGCAATCAGCAAAACTGCGGCCATGAGTTTTTGGTGTTTATGCATGATTATTCTTTCTGTTGAGTCGCCGAAGCTATCAGCGCGATTAATTTTTTTACGCCACCAGTGTCCAGCGTTTCGAGCTGCTCGAAGAGGCCGAGCAGTTCGTCGACTTGCGCCGGCGGCAGGGCGCGGCTCATGCAGTCGAGGAGCTTGTCGCGATGGGCGGCAGGGTCGAGCGGCACGCCCCATGATCCCTTGGGCCCGCGGCAGATCGCGCTGATGCGGCTGCCGTCGGCGAGATCGGCTTCGATGGCGACGTGCATGTGATGAAAATCGCCGACGATGGACGGATCCTGCGTCAACGTGATTTTGGCGAGCAGGCCGACCATGTCGGCGCTGTGGCGGCGCTCGTCGGTAAACGAGGCGATGCCGACTTTGCCGTCGAGCATCGCTGCCGCCGCGCCGTACTGCAGGCTGAACTTGCCGTCTAGGCCCGTCGCCGGCTGCGGCCGGTCGATGTATTTCATCACTGGCGACACGATGCGCACCTGCCGGATGCGTTCGGCGCCGCCGGCCTGCGCGTGAATATCGAGTCCCGCGGTGATGGCGTAATGCGTGCCGTACTGGGAAGGAAACAGCTTGATCGCGAGCCCCGGATCGACGACGCGCCAGGGTTTGCCGTAGTCGAGCAGCCGCGCCGCGTCAAAGCTGTTCGGGAAAAACGTCGCGATCACGCCCTTGTGCGCTTCGAGCACGTCGGGGTTCGCGGTGAATCCGCGTTGTGCCAGCAGCGCCGCGTCGAGTCCGCTGGCGGCGGCGTTGCCGCAATGCGTGCACTTGGTCATCGAGCCGACATTTGCCAATAGCGAGCCCGCGCGTGAAGCCGCAATGCCGAGCGCACGCCGCATACTCATCACGTCGAGTTTCAACAGGTCCGCAGCGACGACGGCGCTGCCGAACACGCCGGCGACGCCTGGCGGGTGAAACGTGAGGTCTTCGGGCGCGAACTGATCGCCCGCGTACTGCAGGCGTCCCTGGATTTCAAGGCCCTTGGCCACTGCGGTGATGATGTCTTTGCCGGTTGCGCCGTGCAGTTCGGCAAGCGCGAACGCTACCGGCACCGTCGGCGATACGGAATGCGTCGGCGGGCTCCACATCGGTTCGAAGTCGAGCACGTGGGTCGCCATTGCGTTGATGTTCGCCGCCTGCACGACCGAGGCCTTGAAGCCCCAGCCCCAGACGCTGGCCTGCGGCGCGCCGCCAAGGTTTTGCGCGTGCGCGACACCGATTGCAACGGGCTGCTGGCCGCAGCCGGCGAGCGCCACCGCGATGCCGTCCTGGATCGCCTGTTTGACGCGCGCTACACAGTCCTCGCCGAGCGACTCGTAGCGTGTCGCGTGAATGATGGTGCACAGTTCGCTGGTCAGGCCCAAGGCCTCTGCTCCCCGAAATACTTTTGCCGCGGACTTCCGCGAGCCGCAGTCCCGCGCTCAGCCCGCGTCAGCGCCGCCGCGTCTTTATGCTGCCGCCGCGACCGACACGCCGCGCACACCGTTGTTTTCGATAATGCGCGCCATCAGCCCCGTGGCTTTGACGTCCTCGACGAACCCGCTCAGGTAGCGCGCGCCGGCGGTGCGCTCCTTCGGCGTGCCGATGGCCTGCTGGACCGCGGTGAAGCGGCCGTCGAGCAGGCGCGAACCCGGCAGTTTCGCCGCATCGTCCACGAGCTGCGCGCGCAGCCCGGCGATGGCGTCCAGCTTGTCCGCGACAAAGCGGTTGAACACGGCGTCGAAGCTTTTTTCGCCAATGAGCTGCGCGTGTTTGACGTTGCGGGCGAGGTAAAGATCGTAGGCGCTGCGCGCGAGCAGCGCGATGCGCACGCCTGCGCGGTCGACGTCGGCAATGGTGTGTAATGGCGACCCTGCGGGCACCAGATAGGTTGCTTCGATCTCGAGGTAGGCGGCGGTGAACGCGATGTGCTGCGCGCGCTGCGGTTCGGCGCCGATCAGGCCGACGTCCCACACGCCCGCTGTCACGGCATCGGCCAGTTTCCCCGGTGCGTCGTAACCGACGATGTCGACCGGCACGCCGAGACGCCGGCCGAGTTCCGCCACGAGATCGAGCGCGATGCCGCGCGGCCGGCCGGTCGCGGGGTCTTTCGCGGTGAGCAGCGGATTGCCGAAGTTGATGGCGGCGCGCAGCCTGCCGGTGGGCGCGAGTTCGGCAACGAGTTCAGGAGAACATTCAGCCATGATTGCCGCCGTCCGCTACTTGGAAAAGCGCGCGATGACGGGCCCGGCGCGGCGCGCCCGCGATTTTAATTTCGGTCGTATGTCGGGAGCCCAGCGGCCCTGGTCGGACAACACTTTCCATTCCGGCGTCTCGTGGAGATTTTCCGTCGTGTACAAATACAGCGCCGTGTAGACCAAAAAACCTTTCTCGTTGGCCTTGGCGTCGCGATACCGGATGACCTCGAGCATGCCCGGCAATTTCATGATGGTCGGCACGTGGTCGTTGTCGTAGACGTCGTTGAAGTGGGTTTCGTCCGCGGGATCGATTTCGAATGTGATCGTCATGCAAAAAGGCGTCGCGGCGGCCTTGGCGTTGCGGGTTGCCATGAAAGTGTGCTCTCCGGAAAGATAAACGGTGCTGAACATTAACATGGTTTGCCGGTTGCATATAAACCGGGCCGCGCGGGCGCCGCTGGCGCAGCCGGCAATGTGCTAGAGTCAAAACACCGTCTGACTTTCAGAGGCCTTCATGAATGCCGCCCATCCGCGTGATGCAGTCGCGCTGCTCCTGATCAGCGCCGCAGTTTTCGGTTTTTCGCATTTCGCCGCCGCGCAGAATTATCCCAGCCGCACGGTGCGCATCGTCGATGTTTTTCC
>JAIOOZ010000256.1 GCA_021414185.1 Betaproteobacteria bacterium | reverse complement strand
GCACGGTCACCAGCACGCCCCACTTCGCGCGCAGCACCGGCGGCAGATCCGGACGCGCGATGTAGATAAACCATGCAACGCCAGCCCCCGCCAGTGCAAGCAGGAACGGCAGGGTCGTAAAACTGTGCAGGACCATCGGCACCACGCCATGAAACTCTTCCGCCATTTTTTTGATGCCTTCATGCCCTTCGGCGAAAAATATCGATCCGCCGAAATACCCGCCATACACAAAAGTGCCGATCACCCAGCCGGCGCACACTGATGGAATCGCCAGCAGGATCAGCGGTAGTGTCACAACCAGCGGCGACTCGTGCGGAACGCCACCGTGGCCATGATCATCATGTGCATGGCCGTCGTGCCCGTGGGCATCGTGCGTGTCGAAGCGTTCCTTGCCGTGAAACGTGAAAAATATAAGCCGGAAAGAATAAAAACCGCCGACGAACACCGCACCCAGCGCGGCCAGATACGCGAACGTGGCGCCCGGCATCCCGGCCACATAGGCCTCATGCACGGCTTCGATGATCGAGTCCTTGGAAAAGAAACCCGCAAACGGCGGGAACCCGGCATTGGCCAGCGCGCCGATGAACATCGTCAGGTAGGTGATTGGCAGGTATTTGCGCAGCCCGCCCATCTTGCGCATGTCCTGCTCGTGATGCATGGCGATGATCACGGAACCGGCGCCGAGAAACAGCACCGCCTTAAAGAACGCGTGCGTCATCAGGTGGAAGATCGCGACCGAATAGGCCGAGGCGCCCAGCGCCATCGTCATATAGCCGAGCTGCGAAAGCGTTGAATATGCGACCACCCGCTTGATGTCGTACTGGATCGTCGCAATGAGGGCCATGAAAAACGTGGTGATCGCGCCGATGACCAGCACAAACGACAGAGCGGCCTGCGACTGTTCGAACAGCGGCGACATGCGCGCGACCATGAAAATGCCGGCAGTCACCATCGTTGCAGCGTGGATCAACGCGGAGATCGGGGTCGGACCTTCCATCGAGTCAGGCAGCCACACATGCAAGGGAAACTGCGCGGACTTACCCATCGCGCCGACGAACAGCAGGATGCAGATCACCGTGAGCAGCGACCAGGCGTACCCGGGGAAAATTTCTATCGTGTTGGCGGCCAGGGTGCCGGCCTTCGCGGCGGCGAACACGGGAGCGTAGTCCAGCGTGCCGAAATACATGAGCACCAGCGCGATGCCGAGCAGGAAGCCGAAGTCGCCGACGCGGTTTACGAGAAAGGCCTTGAGGTTCGCGTAAATCGCGGTCGGCCGCGTGAACCAGAAGCCGATCAGCAGATAAGAGACCAGCCCGACCGCCTCCCAGCCGAAGAACAACTGCAGAAAGTTATTCGACATCACGAGCATCAGCATCGAGAACGTGAACAGCGAGATGTAGCTGAAAAACCGGTTGTAGCCGGGGTCGTCCGCCATGTAGCCGATGGTGTACACGTGCACCATCAGGGACACGAACGTCACCACCACCATCATGGTGGCAGACAGCTGGTCGATCAGAAAGCCTATCCCGTACTTGGTCGTGCCGCTCACCAGCCAGGTATATAGAGGAACTTCCGTGCTGGGATGATCGTGCATTACGTCGTTGAATACCATGCCGGCCGCGATCGTCGATATGACCATGCAGAGGATAGTCACCGAGTGTGCGGCACGGTTGCTGATCTTCATGCACAGCAGGCCCGACACCAGCGCGCCTATCAACGGCGCGAGCGGCACGACCAGGTAGAGGGTCTGCATCGTCACGGCATCAGCCTTTCAAGCTGTCGAGGTCTTCGACGTCTATCGTTTGCAGATTGCGGAACAGCACAACCAGGATCGCCAGGCCGATCCGGGCCCACGTCGGTGCCGAGATAATGCGAAAACGCGATGAAATTCATGTTTACCGCGAGCAGCATGAGCTCGATCGCCATCAGCAGGATGATGACGTTCTTGCGGTTCAGGAAGATCCCGACCACGCTGATCGCGAACAGAATCGCGCCCAATACCAGGTAATGCTGCAGTGAAATCATGCGCGCACCCGCGCGCCGCGAGGCGAGAGACGAGAGACGAAAGACGCGACAAGCCACCGGTCCTGCAATGTTTTTTTCACGCCTTTCCCCTCTCGCCTGGCGTCTCTCCGGCCTTTTCCGACGGCATCGAAACAATACGCACGCGGTCCTTGCGGTGAATCTCGATCTGCCGCGCCGGGTCGAGATACTTGGTGGCCTTGCGGGTGCGCAGCGTCAGCGCAATCGCCGCGACTATCGCCACCAGCAAAATCACCGCCGCGATTTCAAACGGATAGACGTATACGGTGTAAATCAGC
>JAIOOZ010000255.1 GCA_021414185.1 Betaproteobacteria bacterium | reverse complement strand
GCGGGCGAATGAATTCGCCGCGCAATTCAAAGCGCAATCGAAGACGCCCGCATACACCAAGCTTGATTTATTGCTGCAGGATCCCGCGCTCGACGCGGTCATCATCGCCACGCCGGACAAACTGCATGCCGAGCAGGCCGTCGCTGCCGCAAAAGCCGGCAAGCATGTACTGCTTGAGAAACCGCTGGCGACCGACGCCGAGGGCATCGCCCAGGTTGTCGAAAGCAGCTCGCAAGCGAAAATCACAGTGGGCCTGTGCTATCGGTTGCACTGGCATGCAGGACACAAGGCCATCATCGATGCGGTTCACAGCGGCAAGTTCGGCGATATTCATCATGTGCGCGCCATGTGGACCGAGAAACAGGCGGATTCGACCAATTGGCGCGCCTCATCGGATGTCGGCCGCTGGTGGAGCTTGGGCGCGAACGGCACTCACCTGCTTGATCTCTGCCGCTGGATTCTGCTGCCGTCGCAAGGCGAGATTGTGGAGATGAAATGCGTGACTGCGCACGAAAAGTGGCACGGCCCGCACGACGAAACTGCCGCAGCAGTATTCAGGTTCAAAGGCGGAGCGACTGCGGAAATATGCTCGTCGGTTCTTTTCGAAGCGCCCAACCGGCTCGAAATTTACGGTTCCAAGGGCTGGGTGATTTGCGAAGGCACGTTTGGACGCGAAGGCGCGGGACGCATCTGGACCAACGAAGGCGATTTCAATTTTCCCGTGGTCAACCCGTTTGATGGACAGCTCGACGACTTTGTCCAGGCAATCCTGCAGCGCAAAAAGCCGGCCGTCGATGCCGTTGAAGGTGCGCGTAACGCGGAGATATTGCTGAAGCTGGTGGAAGAAGACTAACTGGCTTAAATTACTTGATCAGCAGGTTCTTCAACGTATGCAGATAAATCTGCGGCAGCTTTTCGAGTTCTTCGAGTTTGATGCATTCGTTGATCTTATGAATGGTCGCATTCGTGGGGCCGCACTCGACGACCTGCCCGCAGATGTCGGCGATAAAGCGTCCGTCCGATGTGCCGCCGGTCGTTGAAAGTTCGGTGGTAAGCCCGGTCACGGTCTTGATCGCCTTGGCGACCGCGGCGACGAGATCGCCTTTCGGCGTTAGGAACGGCCGGCCGTCGTAACGCCATTCGAGATCGTAGGGCACGCCGTGCTTGTCGAGGATGCCGTGCACGCGCGTCTGCAATGATTCGAGGGTGCTGGCGGTTGCGAAACGGAAATTGAATCTGACCAACGCTTCGCCGGGCACCACGTTGTTGGCGCCGGTGCCGGCGTTGAAATTCGAAATCTGCCAGGTGGTCGGCGGGAAGTACTCGTTTCCCTTGTCCCACTCGACCTCAGCCATCTCGGCGATCGCAGCCGCCACCAGGTGGATCGGGTTCTTGGCGAGATGCGGATAGGCGACGTGTCCCTGCACGCCTTTGACGGTGAGCACGCCCGACAACGAGCCGCGCCGCCCGTTCTTGATCATGTCGCCTACCTTGCTGACCGCGGTCGGCTCGCCGATGATGCAGTAGTCGAGCTTTTCGCCGCGATCTTTCAGGGCTTCGCATACGCGTACTGTGCCATCGATCGCGGGGCCCTCTTCATCGGACGTAAACAGCACTGCGATGGATCCCGGATGGTCGGGATGCTGTTTGACGAACGCCTCGATGGCGACGACGAATGCGGCCAGCGAGCTTTTCATGTCGGATGCGCCGCGCCCATAAAGCACGCCGTCCCTGATCGTCGGCGTGAACGGATCGCTGTGCCACTGATCGAGCGGGCCGGCCGGTACCACGTCGGTGTGACCGGCGAACACCACCAGCGGACTTGTAGTACCGCGCCGCGCCCACAGATTGTCGACGCCGCCCTGGCTGATTTTTTCGCAGTCGAAGCCGAGCGGGCGCAAGTGCTCGCTCAATAAATCGATGCAGCCCGCATCGTCGGGCGTGACGGATGGGCGGGAAATGAGTTGTTTCGCGAGTTCTAGGGTGTCGGTCGTCACGGGTGGGCTCTGGTAGATGCGGTGAGTTCCGCATCTTAACAAATCCGCACGCGCCGATTACCCGTTAAAATAGCGAAAAACGTGCCCGTCGAGCTTCTTTTCCATTCCGCAGACGGCGCCTGACAGACCGCAGAGGAATTCCATCGTGGCCGGCTTGCTCGTCTCGCATCGCTTTAACGCCAAATACGGCGCGGATTTCGTTGCCGCCGCCAAAAACAACAGCGTCGACGTCGAACTGCTGGTGCTGCCGGCCGACCCGGAAGCGCGCATTGCCGATGCGGACGCGGCACGCGCCAGCGTGGCTTATTTCAGCAGCGATATTTTTCCGTCGCATACCAAGCAGTTTTTCTCGGCGACGCGCAAGGCGACTGCGCTCAAATGGATGCAGGTGTTTAACGCCGGCGTCGATCACCCGGTGTTTGCCAGCGTGCTGGAACGCGGTGTGCGGCTGACCACGTCGTCCGGCACCGCTGCGGCGCCCATCGCGCAGACTGCGATCGCCGGCATGCTGCTGCTCGCGCGTAATTTTCCGCGCTGGCTGGCCGGTCAGCGCGAGCACAAGTGGAACCCCATGCTGTCGGCGGATTTCCCGCGCGACCTGCGCGGCCAGACCATGCTGGTTTACGGCCTCGGCCCTATCGGCGTCGAAATCGCGCGCCTGGCGCGGCTGCTTGGCTTTAACACGATCGGGGTGCGCCGCAGTGCCGCGCGCGTCGAGCACATCGACGAAATGCACACGCCCGACAAACTCAACGAGCTGCTGCCGAAATCCGACTGGCTGGTGATCGCCTGCCCTCTCACCGATGAGACGCGCGGCATGGTCAATGCGGCGCTGCTCGCCAGGCTGCCGCGCGGCGCGCACGTCATCAATATCAGCCGCGGCGAAGTGGTAGACGAAGCGGCGTTGGTCGCCGCACTCCAAAGCGGTCACATTGCCGGCGCCTACCTCGACGTCTTCATGCAGGAACCGCTGCCCGCCGCATCGCCGCTGTGGGACATGCCCAACGTGGTCGTCACGCCGCACAACGCGGGTGCTTCCGCCGGCAGCGACCCGCGCATCAACACGCTTTTTCTCGACAATCTCAAGCGCTGGAAAGCCAGCCAGCCGCTTATCAACGAGGTAACCAAATCATGAGAATCCCCCTGCTTGTTGCGCTTGCCCTGGCGAGCGCCGCCGTTAGCGCGCAAAACTATCCGACCCGCACCGTGCGCATCGTCGTGCCCTACGCGCCGGGCGGCAACACCGATTTCACCGCGCGCGTCATCGCGGGCAAGCTCACCGAGATCTTCGGCCAGCAGGTGGTGGTCGAAAACCGCGCCGGCGGCGCGACCAATATCGGCTCCGACCTCGTTGCCAAGGCCGCGCCCGATGGCTATACGATATTGATGGGCGGCGCGTCGAACGCCATCAACATGAGCCTGTACCAGAAACTGCCGTACGACACACTGCGCGATTTCGCGCCGGTGAGCCTGTGTGTGAAAGGCGCCAACGTGCTGGCGGTACATCCATCGGTGCCGGTGAAGAACATCAAGGAACTGATCGCATTGGCCAAGACCAAGCCGGGCAAACTCAATTACGCGTCGTCCGGGCTCGGCAGCTCGAACCAGATGGCAGGCGAGCTCTTCAAGATGATGGCCGGCGTCAATATCGTACACGTGCCGTACAAGGGCAATTCGCCGGCTTTGACGGACACTATCGGTGGCCAGGTCGAAATGATATTCAGCGGCGTGCCGCTGCTGGTGCCGCACATCCAGGGCGGACGCATACGCGCGATCGGCATCGGCAGCCTGAAACGCTTCCCGGCGCTGCCGCAGGTGCCGACCATAGACGAAGCGGGCCTCAAGGGTTATGAGGCGACGACGTGGTTCGGCATGCTGGCGCCGATCAAGACGCCGAAAGAAATCGTCGCGCGGCTGAACGTCGAAGTCGGCAAAATCCTCGCCAGCGCGGAAGTGAGCGAGAAGTTCATCAACGAAGGCGTTGAGCCGATGGGCGGCAGCACGGATTTTTTCACCGCGTTTATCCGCGATGAAATCGCCAAGTATGCGAAGGTGGTGAAGGCAGCCAATCTGAAAGGCGAATGAGCATTACGCCGCAAAGCGGTTTCGCGCGGCTTTTTAATCCGCGCGCGATCGCGGTGATCGGCGCGTCGCCCGACACGACGCGCATCGGCGGCCAGCCCATCCCCATATTGCTGGACTGCGGCTATGCGGGCGGCATCTATCCGGTCAATCCCAAGTATCAGAAAATCGGCGACCTCGCGTGTTACGCCAGCATCGCGAACGTGCCGCAGCCCTGCGATCTCGCGCTGGTGGCCGTTGCGGGACGCCTGGTGCCCGACGTCATACGACAATGCGGCAAAGCCGGCATCGCGTTCGCAACCGTGTTCAGCGCGGGTTTTCGCGAAGTGGGCGTTGAAGGCATCGCGCTCGAAACCGAACTGAAAGCGGCGGTCGCTGAAAGCGGCGTGCGCGCGATCGGGCCGAACTGCATCGGCACCATGAATCTCGTCGACCGCGTGTACTGCGGCTTCGGCGTCGGCTTCAAGAATCCCAATCTGAAAAAAGGCCCCGTCGCTTTCGTCTCGCAAAGCGGCGGCTTTGCTTACAGCGTGGTGGCGCTCGCCGATGCGGAAGGCATAGGCTTCAACTATATCGTCTCCGCCGGCAACGAAGCCGATATCACGACGCTCGAACTCGCGGCGGATTTTCTGGAGCGTGACGAAGTCGAAGTGCTGGTGCTGTACCTGGAAGGTGTCACCGACGGCCGGCGTCTGCGTGCGCTCGGCGCACGCGCGCTCGAACTCGGCAAACCCATCCTGACCTGGAAAGCCGGCAACAGCGCAATCGGCCGTTCCGCCGCCGAATCGCACACCGCCAGCATGACCGCTGACTACGAGTTGTATCGCGCGGCGTTTCGTGAAGGCGGCTTCATCGAAGTCCGCGACGTGCACGAGGTCGTCGACATCACCCGCGTGTTTCTCGGCAAGCGCATGCCGCGCGGCTCCAACATCGGCATCATCACGACGTCCGGCGGCTC
>JAIOOZ010000254.1 GCA_021414185.1 Betaproteobacteria bacterium | reverse complement strand
CGGGCCCACGTCGGTGCCGAGATAATGCGAAAACGCGATGAAATTCATGTTTACCGCGAGCAGCATGAGCTCGATCGCCATCAGCAGGATGATGACGTTCTTGCGGTTCAGGAAGATCCCGACCACGCTGATCGCGAACAGGATCGCGCCCAATACCAGGTAATGCTGCAGTGAAACCAATCGTTTCCCCTTTTATCGAGAGGCGAGAGGCGAGAGGTGAGAGGCGAGCATGCTGAATCTCGATCTGCCGCGCCGGGTCGAGATACTTGGTGGCCTTGCGGGTGCGCAGCGTCAGCGCAATCGCCGCGACTATCGCCACCAGCAAAATCACCGCCGCGATTTCAAACGGATAGACGTATACGGTGTAAATCAGCCGGCCCAGTTCCTTGGTGTTGCTGATACCGGCAGCCGTGGGCGCCGGCTCTTCGAGCTCCAGCGCGGCATAGTGCCTCCACAAAAAAAGCCCCATTTCCAGGACCAGCGCCACGGCCACCAGACTGCCCAGTGGCAGATAGCTCCAGAAGCCCTCGCGCAGTTTCGCCAGATTGATATCGAGCATCATGACGACGAACAGGAACAGCACCATGACCGCGCCCACGTACACCAGCACCAGCGCGATCGCGAGGAACTCCGCCTGCAACTGTATCCACAGGCCGGCCGACGTGAAAAATGCGAGCACCAGCAGCAATGCCGAGTGCACCGGGTTGCGCGAAGTGACAACGCCGACGGCGGCCGCGACAAGGACAGCCGCGAAGACATAAAAAATAAAAGTCTGAAAATTCATATCAACGGTATACCGCGTCGGCGGCACGGTCCTTGGCGATCTGCTCTTCGTACATGTCGCCAATGGCAAGCAACATGGGCTTGGTATAAATCAGGTCGCCGCGCTGCTCTCCGTGGAACTCGAGGATGCGCGTCTCGACGATCGAATCGACCGGGCAGGACTCTTCGCAGAAGCCGCAGAATATGCATTTGGTCAGGTCGATGTCGTAGCGCGTGGTGCGCCGCGTGCCGTCGTCGCGCTGCTCTGATTCGATGGTGATCGCCAGCGCCGGGCAGACTGCCTCGCACAATTTGCAGGCAATGCAGCGCTCTTCGCCATTCGGATAGCGGCGCAGCGCATGCAGGCCGCGGAAGCGCGCCGACTGTGGCGTTTTCTCTTCGGGAAACTGCACCGTTATCTTGCGCGCGAACAAATGACGTCCGGTCAGCATCATGCCCTTCACCAGCTCGAAAAGCAGGAAGGTGCGAAAAAAATCGCCTATGCGGGATATCATCGTAACCTCATTTCCACCAGACCCACAGCGGCGTCTGCATCCACGCGCCGAGCACGACGATCCACACGATGGTCACCGGGATGAATACTTTCCAGCCGAGCCGCATGATCTGGTCGTAGCGGTAGCGCGGGAAAGTTGCGCGGAACCAGATGAACAGGATGAGCACGAAGAACACTTTCGCGAACAGCCAGTGAAAGCCGCCCACGCCCAGGAACGGCCATGAGTCGGGAAATGGCGACAGCCAGCCGCCGAGGAACATGATGCTGCAGAGGGTCGCAACCAGGATCATGTTGATGTATTCGGCGAGGAAAAACACCGAGAACATCATCCCGGAGTATTCGACGTGGAAGCCGGCGACGATTTCCGACTCACCTTCGGCCACGTCGAACGGCGCGCGGTTGGTCTCGGCGACGCCGGCAATCAGGTAGACCAGGAAAAACGGAAACAGCGGAATGAAAAACCAGTTGAGTGCGCCGTATTTGCCGGCCTGGCTGTTGACGATCTCGACCAGGTTCAGGCTCTGCGACGCCATCAGCACGCCGACCAGCGCGAAGCCCATGGCGATTTCGTACGAAACGATCTGCGCCGCCGAGCGCAACGCGCCCAGAAAAGCGTATTTCGAATTGGATGCCCAGCCGGCAACGATGACTCCGTAAACACCCATCGACGTGATGGCCATGATGTAGAGCAGGCCGGCGTCAATGTTGGAGAGCACCATCTCGGGCCCGAACGGCACCACTGCCCACGCCGCCAGCGCCGGCATCATGGCCATGATGGGCGCCAGCACAAACAGGAATTTGCTGGCGCCGGCGGGAACGATGATTTCCTTGACCAGCAGCTTGAGGCCGTCGGCAATCGGCTGCAGCCAGCCATAGCCGACGCGGTTGGGGCCGTGGCGCACCTGCATCCAGCCGATGACCTTGCGCTCTAACAGCGTCAGGTAGGCCATGCAGAGCATCAACGGCACCACGATGCAGACGATCAGGATCAGGATCCAGATCGCGTACAACACATAGGGCGCAAAATCCTGGCCGCACAACCCGACCACCAGCGCGCCGAGCAGGCCCCACGCCCAGGTGCCGAGATTAACCAGTGGTTGCAGAAGCGCGGTCACACTGCCACCTTCTGCGGCGCGGCGACGCGCTCCGCGGTGATTGCACCGAACATACCGCCCAGCCCCGCGGTCAGCGCATGCGCTGCCGGCACGCGGATGCAGTTGGCCGGCAATTTGTCGTCACGCGCAGCGGCCAGCGTAGCAGTCCCGCCGCCCTGCGTAATCTTCACCTGGTCACCATCGCGCAAAGCAAGCTGCCCGAACAGTTCGCCATTCATGGTTGCGACTGGCGCTGCGGCATCATGGGTTTTTTGCAGCGAAGCCGCGCGGCGCACGATGGAATCCGACTGATATATCGGCACCTCGGCTATGCGTTCGATGCCCGCACCCTGCGCTTCGATTTTGCCGATTGCCGCGTTGGGCAGCCGATTGTTCAGGCGCGCTGCCACGTCTCCGGGCAACGCGTCCTTCAAGACTGCTTCGCTGCTGTCATAGTCGAACCCAGCTACGCGCAGCAGATTGCCAAGCACGCGCAGCACTTTCCACGCCGGCCGCGTTTCCGCCAGCGGTTGCACGACGCCGCGGAAACTCTGCGCCCTGCCCTCCGTGCTGACGAACGTGCCGGAGGTTTCCGTGAACGGTCCGATCGGCAGCAGCGCGTGCGCGTAGTCGAGTGCACCGTGCTGGTACGGCGACATCGCCACCACGAATTGCGCCTGTTTCAGCGCGGCCATCGCCTGCTGCGGATCAAAACAATCGAGTTCGGGCTCGACGCCGAGTAATACATACGCTTTGCGCGGCTGCGCCATGAGCTGGCGCGCATCGAGTCCACCAGCCGCGGCGCCCGCGAGATGGCCGCCGACGCTGTTCGCCGCCTCGCCGAGGATACCGAATTTCGCGCCGAGCAGATCGGCGAGCGTTTGCGCGAGTGCGTGCAGCTGCGCGGCCGCCGGATGATGCTGGGCGAAATTACCGAGGAATACCGCGGCGTTCTTGCCTGACACGAGGCTGTCGGCGATGCGTTGAGCGGCGGCGCCGACTTCAACAGCGGCGACGTCGGCGGGCGCAGCAGCGCCTTTCGCCAGCGCAACAGCCTTGACGACCTGCGCGAGCGTGTGCGCGAAGCGTGACGGCGCGGCAATCGCCTTGTTGGCGACGCGCATCAGCAGATCGTCATCGGCCGCGTGAATCAGGTTCAGCTGCAATTGCTTCTTCGCGGCTTGCCGCAAGCGGTTCGCAATAAGCGGATGGTCTTTGCGCAGAGTGCTGCCGATAACCAGTACGCGGTCGAGTTGCGCGATTTCAGAAATCGGCATGCCAAGCCACGGCACGACGGTCGCCGCGGCGCCGAAATCCGCCTGGCGGGTGCGAAAATCGACATTGGTGCTGCCAATGCCGCGCATAAGCTTTTGCAGCAGGTAGAGTTCTTCGAGCGTCTGGTGCGGCGTGGCCAGCGCGCCGATTTGTGCAGCGCCGTGCTGGTCGCGCACTTTTTTGAGGCCGTTGGCGACGAACTCGAGCGCGACCTGCCAGTCAACTTCCTTCCAGGCGCCGTCGGTCTTGATCATCGGTTTAACGAGACGGTCAGCGGAATTCAGGCCCTCGTACGAAAAACGGTCTTTGTCCGACAACCAGCATTCGTTGATCGCCTCGTTCTCGCGCGGCAATACGCGCATCACGCGGTTCTGCTTGACCTGCACCGTCAGGTTGGAGCCGAGGCCGCAATGCGGGCTCACCGAAGAGTGGCGCGTCAACTCCCAGGTCCGCGCACTGTAGCGGAACGGCTTGGACGTGAGTGCGCCGACCGGGCACAGATCGATCACATTGCCCGACAGTTCGGAATCGACCGTCTTGCCGACAAAAGCGATGATTTCAGCGTGTTCGCCGCGGCCTATCATGCCGAGTTCCATGATGCCGGCGACTTCCTGGCCGAAGCGCACGCAGCGCGTGCAGTGTATGCAGCGCGTCATGTCGGTCGAAATCAGCGGACCGAGGTTCTTGTTGTTCACCACGCGCTTGGGTTCGTCGTAACGCGAACCACTGCCGCCGTAGCCGACGGCGAGGTCCTGCAACTGACATTCGCCGCCCTGGTCGCAGATCGGGCAATCGAGCGGATGGTTGATAAGCAGAAACTCCATCACGCCTTTTTGCGCGTTGACGGCCTGGTCGGAGTGCGTGAACACCTTCATGCCGTTGGTCACGGGTGTTGCGCACGCCGGCAACGGCTTCGGCGCTTTTTCGACCTGCACCAGGCACATCCGGCAGTTGGCGGCAATCGACAATTTCTTGTGATAGCAGAAATGCGGCACGTAGACGCCCGCCTGGTTGGTATGAACGCGCGCACCGGCATCGCCGCCGCGTCGCCGAGCGCGCAGATCGTGCGGCCCTGGATGTTGTCGGCGAGGTTGTTCAGCAAATCGAGGTCTTCGGGCTTGCCCTTGCCGTGCTCGATGCGGTCTATCACGCGATAGAGCCAACCCGTGCCTTCGCGGCAGGGCGTGCACTGCCCGCAGGATTCCTCGTAATAGAAGTACGCCAGCCGCAGCAGGCTCTTCACCATGCAGCGCGTCTCGTCCATCACGATCACTGCGCCAGAGCCCAGCATGGAACCGGCCTTGGCAATGGAGTCGTAGTCCATGTCGGTCGCCATCATGATGTCGGCCGGCAGCACCGGCATCGACGACCCGCCGGGAATCACGGCCTTCAGCTTTTTGCCGCCGCGCATGCCGCCCGCCATTTCGAGCAGTTTCGCGAACGGCGTGCCAAGCTTCACTTCGTAATTGCCGGGACGCGCAACGTCTCCCGACACCGAAAATATCTTGGTGCCGCCGTTGTTCGGCTTGCCGAGACCGAGAAACGCATCGCCGCCGTTATTGATGATCCACGGCACCGCTGCAAACGTTTCGGTATTGTTGATGGTGGTCGGCTTGCCGTAGAGCCCGAAGCTCGCCGGAAACGGTGGCTTGAAGCGCGGCTGGCCTTTTTTTCCTTCGAGCGATTCGAGCAGCGCGGTTTCTTCACCGCAGATGTACGCACCCCAGCCATGATGATTATGAAGCTCGAAGCTGAAGTCGGAGCCCAGGATGTTTTTGCCGATATAACCGGCGGCGCGCGCTTCGGCCAGCGCCTCTTCCATGCGCTCGTAGACGTCCCAGATTTCACCGTGGATGTAGTTGTAGCCGACCGGGATGCCCATCGCGTACGCGCCTATCGCCATGCCTTCGATCAGAATGTGCGGGTTATAGCGCATGATGTCGCGGTCTTTGAACGTGCCCGGCTCGCCTTCGTCGGAATTGCAGACGAGGTATTTGGCACCCGGATACTGGCGCGGCATGAAGCTCCACTTGAGGCCGGTCGGGAAACCCGCGCCGCCACGGCCGCGCAGCGCTGATTTCTTGACTTCCGCGATGACCTGCTCGGGCGGCATTTTTTCGGCGAGTATTTTCTTCAGCGCCGAGTAACCGCCGCGTGCGAGGTAATCCTGCAGGCGCCAGTTGGCGCCCGTAATGCCTTTCATGATGACGGCATCGGGACCGAAGAGATCGGCGGCAAACGGCGCGACAGGCAGGCCCATTATTTCAGTTCCTCGAGCAGTTTATCGAGCTTGTCGGCGCTCATCGCGCACGCCATGCGCTTGTTGTTGACGAGCACCACCGGCGCGTCGCCGCATGCGCCCAGGCACTCGGCCTCTTTCAGCGTGAACGCGCCGTCGGCGGTAGTCTCGCCGAACCCGATACCGAGCTTCTGCTTGAGATGCTCTGCAGCCAGTGTCGCCCCTTGCAACGCGCACGGCAGATTGGTGCAGATGGCAATTTTGCAGCGGCCGATCGGCTTCAAGTCGTACATCGTGTAAAAACTCGCGACTTCATAGACCGCGATCGGCGGCATGTCGAGATAGCGGGCAACGAAATCCATGGTTTCCGTCGACAGCCAGCCTTTCTCGTCCTGCGCGATGGTCAACGCGGCCATCACCGCCGACTGCTTCTGGTCGGCCGGATACTTGGCGACCGCCAGGTCGATTTTGGCGAGCGCAGCCGGGCTTAATACGAGCGGCGCGTTCATCGATCTATCTCCCCGAACACGATGTCCTGCGAGCCGATAATCGCCACGACGTCGGCGATCATATGGCCGCGCACCATTTCGTCGAGCGCCGAAAGATGCACATAACCGGGCGGACGGATTTTCACGCGGTACGGCTTGTTAGCTCCGTCGGAGACGAGATAAATGCCGAATTCGCCCTTCGGATGCTCGATCCCCACGTAAACCTCGCCCGGCGGCACGTGCATGCCTTCGGTGAAGAGCTTGAAGTGGTGGATGAGTTCCTCCATGTTCGTCTTCATCGCGACGCGCGACGGGGGTGCCACCTTGTGGCTGTCGGTCATCACCGGACCCGGGTTCTGACGCAGCCAGTCAACGCATTGCTTAATGATGCGGTTCGACTGGCGGAATTCTTCGATGCGCACGAGGTAGCGGTCGTAGCAATCGCCGTTGACGCCGACCGGGATGTCGAACTGAATGCGGTCGTAGACTTCGTACGGCTGCTTTTTGCGCACATCCCACTCGACGCCCGAGCCGCGTAGCATCGGACCGGTGAAACCCAGCGCCTTGGCCCGTTCGGGCGTCACCACGCCAATGCCGACGGTGCGCTGCTTCCAGATGCGGTTGTCGGTGAGCAGAGTTTCGTAATCGTCGACGTAACCGGGGAAGCGGCGCGTGAAATCTTCAATGAAGTCGAGCAACGAACCGTGGCGGTTTTCGTTTAATTCGCGCACTGCGGACTCGCCGTGGATGCGCGAAGTCTCGTACTGCGGCATCACATCGGGCAGATCGCGGTAAACGCCGCCCGGCCGGTAATACGCGGCGTGCATGCGCGCGCCCGACACCGCCTCGTAGCAGTCCATCAGATCTTCGCGCTCGCGGAACGCATACAGGAACACCGTCATCGCGCCGACGTCGAGTGCGTGCGCGCCTATCCACAGGAGATGGTTTAAGATGCGGGTGATCTCGTCGAACATCACGCGGATGTACTGTGCGCGCAACGGCACGTCGACGCCGAGCATCTTCTCGATCGCCATCACGTAAGCGTGCTCGTTGCACATCATAGACATGTAATCGAGGCGGTCCATGTATGGCACCGACTGGATGAAGGTGCGGTGCTCGGCGAGCTTTTCGGTCGCGCGATGCAAGAGGCCGATATGCGGATCTGCGCGCTCGATAACTTCGCCGTCGAGTTCCAGCACCAGGCGCAGCACTCCGTGCGCCGCCGGATGCTGGGGCCCGAAGTTCATCGTATAGTTTCTGATCTCCGCCATGACTCAGCCCTTGCGAAACCCTTCGCTGTCGGCGTAGTTTTCTTCGCGCACGATGCGCGGCACGATCTCGCGCGGCTCTATGGTGACCGGCTGGTAAATCACGCGCTGCTGGTCGGGGTCGTAACGCATTTCGACGTTGCCAGAAATCGGGAAATCCTTGCGGAACGGGTGCCCGATAAAACCGTAGTCGGTGAGTATGCGGCGCAGGTCGGGGTGCCCGTCGAACACGATGCCGAACAAATCGAACGCCTCGCGCTCGAACCAGTTCGCCGCCGGCCATACCCCGATGACGGAATCGACCACGGGAAAATCGTCCGCCGCGCAGAAAGTCCGCACCCGCAGCCGCCGGTTATGCTTCAGGCTCAGCAGATGGTAGACGACCGCGAACCGCGGCCCTTCGTACGACGAGTACGTGCTGTAGTCGAGGCCGCACAAGTCCATCAATTGCTCGAACCCGAGTTCCGCGCGATCGCGCAGGGTTGTCATGGCGTCGATCAGGTCCCCGGCCTTGACGACCAGCGTCACCTCGCCGAGCACCTCCACGACCGACACGGCTTTTTCACCCAGCGCCGCCTGCACGCCATCGATCAGGGCTTGATTGTGCGTAGTCATTCGGCGTGCTCGCGTTTAAACGTGCGCATTTAACGTGCTCATCAGCGTGCAATCGTGTTGGTGCGTTTGATCTTGTTCTGCAGCTGGATGATGCCGTAGAGCAAGGCTTCGGCGGTGGGCGGGCAGCCGGGCACGTAAATATCGACCGGCACGATACGGTCGCAGCCGCGCACCACGGAATACGAATAATGGTAATAGCCGCCGCCATTGGCGCACGAACCCATCGAAATCACCCAGCGCGGTTCGGCCATCTGGTCGTAGACCTTGCGCAGCGCCGGCGCCATCTTGTTGCACAGGGTGCCGGCGACGATCATCACGTCCGACTGGCGCGGGCTCGGGCGGAACACGATGCCGAAACGGTCGAGGTCGTAGCGCGACGCGCCTGCGTGCATCATCTCCACCGCGCAGCAGGCCAGTCCGAAAGTCATCGGCCACATCGAACCGGTACGCGTCCAGTTGATCAGCGTATCCACGCTGGTCACGACGAACCCTTTGTCCATTACGCCGCCGTCAGCCATAGGTGGCCCTCATCAAGGCTAGTCCCACTCCAGAGCGCCCTTCTTCCATTCGTAGATAAAACCCACGACCAGAATGGCGAGAAACATGACCATGGCCAGGAAACCGAACATGCCGATTTCGCGCAACACGATGGCCCACGGAAACAGAAACGCGATTTCGAGATCGAACAGAATGAACAGGATGGCCACCAGGTAATATCGCACGTCGAACTTCATGCGCGCGTCCTCGAAAGCCTCGAATCCGCATTCGTACGGCGAGAGCTTTTCGCTGTCGGGGCGATGCACCCCAAGCAGCCGGCTGACCCCGCTGCCGAGCACGATGGGCGCGAGACCGGAGACCGCGCCGACGATGATAAACAGCAGAATGGGAAAGTAGTTTTCTAGCATCGCGGTTTACGGATCCGCATTCAGGTTTCAGGTTTCAGGATTCAATGAAGTCGTTGCACCGCTGCCAAAACGCCATCGGACTGCCACTTGGCGAGAATACACCAAGCTGCATTGTGCCGAATCCTGGATCGCGAACACTTGATATTAATCAACTCCAGCTCTGCTAATGGTGCCGACGGGGAGACTCGAACTCCCACGGCTTTCGCCACCGCCCCCTCAAGACGGCGTGTCTACCAATTCCACCACGTCGGCATAAAAAATCGAGAGGAGTAAGGGGTGAGGGGCAATTCAAAAGCCAAGATACTCGCCTCTCGCCTCTCGCCTCTCGCCTCTCGCTTATTTCGGTATGTCCTTCGTTTTCGAATCCGCATCAGCGGCCGGCTTGTCCGGCGTGGGCACGGGAATCGGCGCACCGGGCACTGTCGCCGGCGCCGACGACGCCGGAGGCGATGCCATCACGCCCTTCGAATCGCTCTTGTGCGAGTAATACCAGGTCAAACCCATGCTGGTCAGGAAAAACACCGTCGCCAGCATCGCCGTCGCGCGGCTCAGAAAGTTGGCCGAGCCGGTGGCGCCGAACACGCTGCCCGAAGCCCCGCCGCCGAACGCAGCACCCATGTCGGCGCCCTTGCCATGCTGCAGCAGCACCAGGCCGATGATGGCAAGCGCCGCCGTCACGTGTATCACCAATAACAAAGTTTCCATAAGCCTCTCACTCAACCTTTAATGACGCTGCGCAGCTTTGCAGATCGCCATGAATTCTTCCGCCACCAGCGCGGCGCCCCCGATCAGTCCGCCATCGATATCGGGCATCGCAAACAACTGTGCCGCATTTGCGGCCTTGACGCTGCCGCCGTACAAAATCTTCAGCTCCGCCGCCACCACCGCATCCTGCGCCGCGATGCGGCTGCGGATAAACGCATGCGCCGCCTGCGCCTGCTCGGGCGTTGCGGTCTTGCCGGTGCCTATGGCCCACACCGGCTCGTAAGCGACCACCGCTTTGCCCAGCGCCGCGACGCCTGCCGCCGTTACCACCGCATCTATCTGCGCGCCGACGACTTGTTCCATGGCGCCCGACTCGCGTTCCTGCAATGTCTCGCCGACGCACAGTATCGGCGTCAGCCCCGCCTGCAATGCCGCGCCGAACTTCGCCGCGACCATCGCGTTGTTCTCGCCGAAAATGCTGCGGCGTTCCGAATGGCCGACGATCGCATAGCGGCAGCCAAACTCGCGCAACATCGCCGCCGTCACCGCACCCGTATATGCGCCAGCACCGAACTGGCTGACGTCCTGCCCACCCCAGGTCAGCGTGCTTCCTGCAAGCAGTTGCTGGATTTGAAACAAATACGGATAAGGTGCGCAGACGACGCAGTCGACGCCCTGCAAACCTGCTGCCGCAGCGCGCAAATGACCGAGCAGCAGCTGGTTTGCGGCCAGATCGCCGTTGGATTTCCAGTTGCCAGCCACCAGCCTGCCGCGCATCGACTATTCACCCGCTTAAAGCGTGGAGATTTTACCGGGCTAGCCCCTCAGGGTCAACGTAAATCCGGTTTTGTGCAATGCCCAACCGCGTTGATTCAAGAAGGATTTTAAGGCTTCGCGGGCAAACCGCGGGAAGTATGTCGGGCGCCGCGCCGGCGCTGCGGGAACTGCGGCGCATAGCGCCCCAAGGAGCATCAAAATTCGCTTCAGCCCGCCGCTTTGCGCACGGCGGCAGCGATGGCGTCCGCCCACGTCTTGACCTGCGGGCGCTTCTTGCCTTCCACCATGACGCGTATCACCGGCTCGGTGCCGGATGCGCGCAGCAACACGCGGCCATCGGCGCCGAGCGCCGCTTCGGCCTGCGCGACCGCCTGCCGCACACCGCGGTTGGCGCTGAAATCGAAATCACGCCGGGTACGCACGTTGATGAGCAATTGGGGATACAGCTTGACCGGCGCCGCGGCTTTGGCCAGCGTAGTCTTGTCGCCGCGCAGCGCGCCCAGCACCTGCAGCGCAGATACCAGTCCGTCCCCGGTGGTGTGCTGGTCGAGGCAGATGATGTGTCCCGAATTTTCGCCGCCAAGCACCCAGCCGCGTTTCTGCATCATTTCGAGCACGTAGCGGTCGCCGACCTTGGCGCGCGCGAACGGAATCTTGAGCCGCGCCAGCGCATGTTCCATGCCGAGATTGGTCATCAGCGTGCCGACAACCCCGCCGCGTAGCTGGCGGCGCTGGCGCATGCGATAACTGGCGATCACGTAGAGCAATTGGTCGCCGTCGTAAACTTCTCCCTTGGCATCGACCATGACCAGCCGGTCACCGTCGCCGTCGAGCGCGATGCCGAGATCGGCGCGTTCGCGCTTGACGGCGTCCTGCAAAGCGCGCGGACTGGTCGCCCCGAACCCCGCGTTGATATTGAAACCGTCGGGGTGATTGCCGATGGCGACAACATCGGCTCCCAGTTCGTGAAACACGTGTGCGGCAATGTGGTACGTCGCGCCGTGCGCGCTGTCGACGACCAGGCGCAGTCCGCGCAGATCGAGGTGCGCGGGAAAAGTGCTTTTGCAGAATTCGATATAGCGGCCGGCGGCATCATCGATGCGGCGCACCTTGCCCAACTGCGCGGATGTGCTGCATTTCAAAGGCCGCGCCAGTTCGGTTTCGATCGCGCTCTCGACCTTGTCGGCGAGCTTCGCGCCGGCACCCGAAAAAAACTTGATGCCGTTATCGGCATACGGATTGTGCGAGGCGCTGATCACGATGCCCGCCGACAGCCGCAGCGCGCGCGTCAGGTAAGCCACCGCCGGCGTCGGCATCGGCCCCACCAGCAGGACGTCGACGCCGGCCGCGCACAAGCCTGCTTCAAGCGCCGATTCCAGCATATAGCCGGAGATGCGCGTGTCCTTGCCGATCAGCACGGTGCGGCGCTCGGCGCCCTTGCCCACGCGCGCCAGCACCTTGCCCGCCGCATAGCCGAGCTTCAGCACGAAATCCGGCGTGATCGGCGCTTCGCCTACCGTGCCGCGTATGCCATCAGTGCCGAAATATTTTCTTTTCATTTTTCCAGTAACCGCTAGGTAACCTTGTTTACCGCAGCCCACACCGCCAAAGCATCGCGCGTCGCCGCCACATCGTGCACGCGCACGATACGCGCCCCCTTCTCCACCGCGATCAAGGCCGCCGCGACGCTCGCGTAGCCACGTTCGTTCACCTCGCGGCCCGTGATACTGCCGAGCATGCCTTTGCGCGAGATGCCTGCCAGCACCGCAACACCCGTATCGCAAAAGCGGCCGATTCCGCGCAACAGTTCGAGATTATGCTCCAGCGTCTTGCCGAAACCAAAACCCGGATCGATGACGATGCGCTCGGGAGCTATTCCGGCATTGCGCGCGGCCTGCACCCGGTCCGCGAGAAACG
>JAIOOZ010000253.1 GCA_021414185.1 Betaproteobacteria bacterium | reverse complement strand
CCGAACAATCTCAAGGAACTGCTGCCGTACCTGAAGGCGAACAAAGACAAGCTCACCTACGCCAACGCCGGACTCGGCGCCGCTTCCCATCTGTGCGGCTTGCTGTTCATGAGCCAGAACGAAATCGACCTCACGACGGTGCCGTACAAAGGTACCGCGCCGGCAATGACCGATCTGATCGGCGGCCAGGTCGACCTGATGTGCGACCAGACGACCAACACGACGCAGCAGATCAAGGCCGGCACGGTCAAGGTCTACGGCGTCACTTCCGCGCAACACGTGCCGTCGCTGAAAGAAATCCCCACGCTCGCCGAGCAGGGCATGAAAGGTTTCGAAGTCGTGGTGTGGCACGGCCTCTACGCGCCGAAGGGCACGCCTAAGCCCATCCTCGACAAGCTCGTCGCCTCGCTACAAGCGGCGGTACAGGACGCGACATTCAAGCAACGCCTTGCCGACCTCGGCGCCGAACCGGTGCCGGTCGCCAAAGCGAATCCCGAGGCGCTGCGCACTCACTTGCAGGCCGAAATCAAGAAGTGGGATCCGATCATCAAGAAGGCCGGGCAATACGCCGATTGATTTTTTCGGCGAGTTAACTCCGCGGACTGAACGCGTAACGGCTCTCACCAGAAATAAAATCGGGTTCCGGTTTGAGCCGGGACCCGTTTTTTTTGCGGAGCGCGGACCGCAACTCCTAATATCTGGATTTCATGAAGTCGATGCCGGGTTGCAATACACTCCGCCAGGCGCGCTCGGTTTCCTTGTTGCACAGCGGGTCGAATTCCCTGACCGCCTGCACCAGCCGGTCCAGCCATAAATCATACAGCTCGGGCTTTATACCCAGATCCGCTTTGCTGTGGCGCCTGGCGAGTCGTTCCAGATGCACGGCTTTTTCGGTATCACCACCGGCCAGCATCATTATGTATAACGATGTCTTGAGCATTCTCGCCTGCTTCTGCAAGTCCGTGTGCTCGAATTTCCTGCCCACGGTGTCGGAGGAAGCGAGGAAGAGCGCATAAAAACGGCGCAGAAATTCCGGCTTGCACGAACACCGCTCGATGCTGTCGTTGAACAACTCGACGTCTCTCTCGTTCATCAGGCACCGCCGGGCATGTCGTGGTCCAGAATTTGGGCCGGATCACCCGGGTTACGGCTTGTACGCCGTGATGTTGAACACCGGCACCGGCTGCGCGATGCCCTTCAGCGTGACCTCGCCCAGCGGCGCGGTTTCGACCGCGTCTTCGATACGGGACAGTGTCTTCTGGTTCGTGAGTATCTGCCCGCCCTTGGCGTCGCTGCACAGCCGCGCGGCGAGGTTGGTGACGCTGCCGATGCACGCGTAATCCCAGCGCCCTTCGAAACCGATCGCGCCCAGCGTTGCGTAGCCCTGCGCGATGCCGATGCCAAGATCGAGCTCGAAACCGCGCTTTTTCCACGCCGCGCGCAGCGGCGCGAAATTCTCCTGCATGGCGAGCGACATTTTCACCGCGTTCGCAGTCGGGTTCTCGAGCTTGATCGGATCGTTGAAAAATATCATCAGGCCGTCGCCGGCGAAGCGCTCGAGCGTGCCTTCGTGGGCCATGATTAACTGGCCCATGACTTTGTGATATTCGCCCAGCACGCTCATCACTTCCTCGGGCTCGCAGGTATCGGTGAACGCGGTGAAGCCGCGCAGGTCGAGAAATACGACCACCACTTCGCGGCGGTGCGTCTTCAGCAGGTCTTCGCCGCCGCCGCTGACGATGGATTCCGCGAGCTGCGGCGAGAAAAAGCCTTTCAGCCGGCCCAGGCGGTCTAGTTGCGCCACCTGCTCCTGCACGCGCGCTTCGAGTTGCTTGCCCCACGCCTGCACTTCGTCGCGCAGCGATTTTTTCTCGAGGCTCGCGCCCACCCGCGCGCGCAGCAACGTCGGATCGAAAGGCTTGGGCAGATAATCCTCGGCGCCGAGTTCGATGCAGCGCACCACACTCTCCACCTCACCGACCGCCGAGATCATGATCACCGGCACGTGCCGCAGCTCGGGATCGGCCTTCAGGTGCTCGAGCACCTGGTAGCCGTCCATCTCCGGCATCATGATGTCGAGCAGCATGAGGTCGAATTTTTGCGCCTTAAGAAGTTCGAGCGCCTGTTTGCCGTCGTTGGCCGTCGTCAGATTCGTGTAGCCCTCGCGCTTTAAGCGGCGCGTGAGCGTGTAGCGGTTGTCCTCGTTGTCGTCGACAATGAGGAGTGCTGCATCTGCGGGAGTCACGATGCAGGCGCCCCGGGTTTCAGCGCCTGGATTTTGCCGAGCAGGCGATCGAGCTCCACCGGCTTGGTGTCGAAATCGTCGCACCCCGCGGCAAGGGCTTTCTCCCGGTCGCCGCTCATCGCGTTGGCGGTCAGCGCGATCACCGGTATGTGTTTGGTTTGCTCCGCGGCCTTGATCTGGCGCGTCGCCTCCCAGCCGTCGACTATCGGCAGGCCCATGTCCATGAGAATAAGGTCGGGCTGCTCGGCGCCCGCCATCGCCACGCCCTCGGCGCCGTCGCGCGCGATCAGTATGGTGAAGCCGGCGCGCTTCAAGCGTCGCTCCAGCATGTAGATGTTATCGTCGTTGTCCTCGACGTACAGGATCTTCATTCCGTATTCTCCACTTTTTTCCTGTCGCGGCCGCGCTGGATCGACCCCGGCAGAACGCGGCCGATCTCCTTCAGCAGTTTGTCCAGTTCGGAGCCGCCTTTTTGCAGCACGCGCTCCACGTCCCCGTTCAGGCGGGCGCGTTCCTCTGCCGTCAGGTCCTTCGCGGTCACCACCATCACGGGGATGTCGCGCCACTCGGCTTCCCGGCGCATCTCGATCAGAAACTCGAACCCGTCCATCACGGGCATCATGAGGTCGAGCATGATGATGTCGGGACGTTTATCGTCTAGCGAATCGAGCGCCACCTGGCCGTTCTCCGCCTCGCTGACCTCCCAGCCGTCTTTTTCGAGCGCCTGCCGCATTCCGCGCCGCATCATGTCGTCGTCGTCGACCAGCAGCACGTGGCGGCCGACCGCGCCGCAGATGTTGCGCAGCGTGCCGGAGAGCTGCTCGCGGTTGACGGGCTTGACCATGTAATCGGTGGCGCCCAGCGCGTAGCCGCGGTTTTTTTCGTCCACGATGCTCATGAGGATGACGGGTATGTCCGCGAGCTCCGGATCGCCCTTGATCGCGGCGAGCACCGTCCAGCCGTCCACGTCCGGCATCATGATGTCGAGCGTGATCGCCGCGGGATGTAATTCCCGCGCGAGCTTCAACCCTTCCACGCCGCCGCTTGCCGTCACCACCGCAAAACCTTCACGCGCGAGATAGCGCTCCATGACTTCGCGTACCGTCTGGTCGTCATCGATGACGAGGATGGTCGCAGCACCCGCCGGCGCCGCGGCTGGCTGGGCAATCGGCGCGGCCTTGGGCGCGGCCGCGTTGTGCGGAACCGTGTTGTCCGTCGGCAGGCGGATGGTGAAAGTCGAACCCTTGCCCGCCTCGCTCGCCACCGTGATGTCGCCGCCCATCATCTGGCAGAAACGCCGGCTGATCGCGAGGCCCAGGCCGGTGCCGCCGTACTTGCGCGTGATCGACGCATCGGCCTGCACGAAGTCCTGAAAGAGCTTGCCCATCTGCTCGGGCGTCAAACCAATGCCGGTGTCGGAAACCGCCATCGTCACCCACTCGCGGCCCTCCTCAACCCCGCGCCTGGCGCTGATGGTCACAGTGCCCTTCTCGGTGAACTTGTTGGCGTTGCTCGCGAGATTCAGGAGCGCCTGCCGGATGCGCGTCTGGTCTGCGTTCATGGTGCCGATGTCGGCGGCGCACTCGACCACAACCTGGTTGCCGTTCTTGGTCGCCATCGTGGAAATCGTCTGCACCACGTCCT
>JAIOOZ010000082.1 GCA_021414185.1 Betaproteobacteria bacterium | reverse complement strand
GCGCAAGGTGTTCTTCGCTTCCGCGGCGCCGCCGGTGCGTTTCGCCAACGTCTACGGCATCGACATGCCGACGCGCGACGAGCTGATTGCGACCGGCCGCAGCGACGAGGAAATCGCGCGCGAAATCGGCGCCGACCAATTAATCTACCAGGACCTGTCGGCGCTGATCGAAGATGTGCGCTCGGTCAATCCGAAGGTGACGCATTTCGAGGATTCGTGTTTCAGCGGCAAAGACGTCACCGGTGACGTGACGCAGGAGTATCTCGACGGCGTGGAAGCGCAGCGCCGCGAGGGCAGCAAGCAGGCCGAGTTCGCGGCGTCGCAGCTTGATTTGAATCTCGAAGTGGTCGACTAGCGCCTGAATGTGAATTTGACAAGTTATCCGCCAGCGGGTAACTTGCGATCTGCGCCGATTTGAGATCAGCTTGCGGGCGCCGCCGGTAGTAATAAAGTGTCATTACCGGACGACAAATAAATACGGCTAAAGCGAGCCAGAACCCGGTCCGCGCTAGCTGATCGGGTTTTTTATTGGGAAATTGTCATGAAGAACGGTTTTACGACGACGATACTGCATGCGGACCTCGATTCGCCGATCGAGCATTTTGCCGTGCACAAGCCGATGCACACCGCGGTGGCGTACGGTTATGCCGACTCACGGGAGCTCGCAAAGGTATTCAAGGGCGAGCAGTCCGGCTACGTCTATGGCCGCCAGGGCAACCCGACCACCGCCGCGCTGGAAGCGAAGATCAGCAAGATGGAAGAGGGCATCGCCACCGCCTGTTTCAGCACCGGCATGGCCGCCATTGCCGCTACGTTTGTCGCGTTGCTGCGCGCTGGCGATCACGTCATTTCGAGTTCGTTTTTGTTCGGCAATACCAATAGCCTGTTCGGTACCCTGGACACGCTGGGTATTGAAATAAGCTATGTCGATGCAACCGACGTCAATAACGTCGCCAGGGCGATCCGGCCCAATACCCGGCTGGTATTCGTGGAAACCATCGCCAACCCGCGCACCCAGGTCGCGGATCTCGCGCGCATCGGCGAATTGTGTGCCGGCCACGGCCTGCTTTACGTGGTGGACAACACGATGACGTCGCCTTATCTGTACCTGCCGAAGCGGCATAAGGCGGGCCTCATCATCAATTCACTGACCAAGTACATCGGCGGCCACGGCAACGCGCTGGGCGGTGCGGTAACCGATACCGGGCTTTACGACTGGACGCGCTTTCCGAATATTTACGACAATTACAAGAATACGCAGCCCGCGCTCTGGGGCATATTGCAGATACGCAAGAAGGGATTGCGGGACATCGGCAGCACGCTGGCGGCCGAACCCGCTCACCGCATCGCGGC
>JAIOOZ010000357.1 GCA_021414185.1 Betaproteobacteria bacterium | reverse complement strand
AATCCCGCGTGCTGCCAGCGCCTCGCCGATGAAGCGGTACTCCCTGCGCTCGCCGCTGCGCCAGGTCCCGCCGTAAAAGAACACCACGACCGGGTAGCCGTCGCGCGGCGGCGGTGCGGCATCCGCCGGGCGCGGCTGATATATGTCCAGCATCTCGCGCGGCTCCGGACCGTAGACGAGGTTTTCGGTTGCTATATAGGTATCGGTGGGCGTCAGAGAATCGACGATACCCAGCACCGAGCACGCGGCCAGCCCCGCCACGCATGCAATAACCGCAATAATGATGCTTGCCCAGCGCAACACGATTCATCCGTCCGCAAATGTAGAAGGGGCCTGCCTTCAGAGTTCTACGCTGCAGCGGCTGCTTTGGATGCAGATACCGCGCGTTTTTCAGGCAGGCGCAGCGCCTTTTTCAGCGCAGGCACTGTTGACTCTAAACCGCGGTCTTTAGTTTCAATCCACCCCGACGCCCCGATCATGTCTCAGCATCAATTTCCCGGCAAATCGTGGATCTCGGGAAAGAACAGATCTTTCCATGAAGCCGCCTTGTTCTTGAGCGTGCCGATCTCGTGCATGAACTGCGCGTACTTGAACGTGTTCTGCGGCACCATGGTGATGACGTTCTTGGGGTCGTTTAACGTCGCCATGATCTCTTCTATGGTTTCGCCTTTGCCGCCGATCGAGTCGAAGTAGGCCTGCGCCGCACCGCGCCTGTCCTTGTTGATGTAATCGATCGCTTCTTTGACGGCGCGCACGATCGCTTTGTACGTAACCGGATTTTCATCGCGGAATTTTTTGGTCGTATACAGCATGGTGAACGTGGTCGCGCCGCCCATCACGTCATCGGTCGACAGTATGGTGCGCACGCGCGGGTCTTTCAGCTCACGGGCAACGAACGGCGGCGATGTAAAATGCAGGTTGATTTCACTGATGCCCGACAATATCGCCGCTACGCCGTCGGGATGCGGCAGGCCGACGGTAAATTTGTCATAGCGGAAGATTTCCTTGTCGCCGAATTCCTTGCGCGCGGCCATCTGCATGATGATCGACGGGATCGAGACCTTGACCGCAGTGACGGCCATCTTGTCTTTTTCCGTGATGTCGCGCAGCGCCTTGATGTTCGGATTGGTGGTGTTCAAATACATCGGCAACGAACTCATCGCGGCGATGCCGGTGATCTGCGCGTTGTCGCGCGAGCGGTCCCACAAAAACAGGAATGCTGGAGGCCCGGCCGGCGCCATGTGCGCGGCGCCCGACAGCAGCGCATCGTTGACGACGGCAGGACCGCCGAGGTTGGCATACGTCACCTTGAGCGTCTTGTGACCGAGCAGCGCCGCGTGCTTCTCGATGATTTTCTGCTGCTCCATCACCAGCAGCGGGAGAAAACCAATGCCGCCGGCGCCTTTCGGTATTTTGAGTTCCTGCACTTCGGCAGCCGCAGCGAGGCCGTGCAAAAGCAGCGCTCCGCATACGGCAGCGGCGAGTTTTGTCGTCATGGTTGATCCTCCTGCCGCCATCATAGCCGAATTGCCGTGTAATATTGCAGCCTCGCGCCGCACCGCGCCTCAAGACGCGGCGGCGCCGGCAATCCGCTAATCCTTTATTTCAAATTCGAAAGGTCAATCATCATGCGCGCGGGATTCATAGGCTTGGGAACAATGGGTGCTTCAATGGCGCTCAACCTGCAGGCGAAGGAACACGAAGTAGCCGTCAACGACCTGCGGAAAGACGCGGCGGCGCCGCACCTCAAAGCCGGCGCGACCTGGGCCGACGGGCCGCGCGAGATCGCCGAGCATTCCGAAGTCATCTTTACCTCGCTGCCCGGGCCGCGCGAAGTCGAAGCCGTCGCCGAGATTCTGCTCGCGCACATGAAGCCCGGCACCGCGTGGTTCGACCTGTCGACCAATTCGCCCACGGCGGTGCGTAAACTGCACGCGCGCTTCGCCGCCAAGGGGCTGGCGATGCTCGACGCGCCGGTCAGCGGCGGCCCCGCCGGCGCCAAAACCGGCAAGCTGGCTCTACTCATCGGCGGCGACAAGGCCGTTTTCGACAAATTCAAACCGGCGCTCGACGCCATCGGCGACCAGGTCATTTACATCGGCCCGATCGGCGCCGGCACGGTCGCGAAGCTTGTGCACAACATGGCCGGCTACGCGATCCAGACCGCGCTCGCCGAAGTGTTCACGATGGGCGTCAAGGCCGGCGTCGAGCCGCTCGCGTTGTGGTCGGCGGTACGGCAATGCTCGCTCGGACGCCAGCGCACGTTCGACCGCCTCGGCAAGCAGTTCCTGCAGGGCAGTTTCGAACCGCCGGATTTCGCGCTGAAGCTCGCCTACAAGGATGTCATGCTGGCGACCGAACTCGGGCGCGAAATCGGCGTGCCGATGCGCATCGCGGAACTCACGCGCGCCGAAATGAGCGAGGCACTCAACCGCGGCTGGGAAGGCCGCGACTCGCGCGTGCCCATGCTGCTGCAGGAAGAACGCGCGGGCGTCAGCATCAAGGTGCCCGCGGCCGCCATTGCAGAGGTGCTGAAGCGTGACGGCTAGAAGCGTCGCGCCCCACCCGTTGCAACAACATCCGCGATTTGGGCTATAGTTTCACTTGCAGAGCATCATCGCCGATGCCCATCCGCACCAACCCCTGTAATCTGAAGGAGGAACACCATGCCCCAAACAGTCGATCAATTCGGCACCGCCTGCCGCGCCGCACTCAAAGCCGAACCGGGTCCCGCCGGCCGCCAGAAAGTCTGCACGCTGTTGAAAGAAGTGCTGACTGACGATCAATTCATCAAAGCCAATTTCAACGACAACACGCCCGAGCGCCAGATCCTGTATGAAGACCCCGAACTCGGCTTCTGCGTGCTGGCCCATCAATACAAAGGGCCGAAAGAAAGCTCGCCGCACGACCACGCGCACTCATGGGCGATCTACGGCCAGGTCGCGGGTGAAACCGCGATGTCGGACTGGGAACTCATCAGCCCGGCAAGCGCCGACAAACCGGGCAAGGTCAAGCACAAGTCGAAGTACAAACTCACGCCGGGCATCGCGCACGTTTACAACGAAGGCGACCTGCATTCGCCGAGCCGTGTCGGCCCGACGCGGCTGATCCGCATCGAAGGCACCAACATGGAAAAGGTCAAGCGGTTCAAGTTCGAACCGGTGTAAGTATCGGCTCAGGGAAGACGGTGTCCGGACACAAACGCTTTTTTTTGCAGATGACGAAGGCCGCTGCATGCGCAGCGGCCTTTTTCTTTGTGGCCGCCGGCGCCCATGCGCAGAGCACGCGCAACGCCACGGCCTATCCCACCAAGCCAATCCGGCTGCTGGTGCCGTTCACGCCGGGCGGCTCGCAGGACGTCATCGCGCGTTTATTTGGACAACTGGTCGGCGATG
>JAIOOZ010000356.1 GCA_021414185.1 Betaproteobacteria bacterium | reverse complement strand
CGGCGAGATGCGGCGTGGTGCCCGGCCCGCCCGACCCGAAATTGAGCTTGCCGGGATTGGCCTTCGCGTAGGCGATGAATTCCGGCACCGTTTTCGCGGGAATCGAAGGGTGCACGACCAGCATCAGCGGCGCCGATGCGACCATTGTCACCGGCGTCAGATCTTTCACCGTGTCGTAAGGCATTTTGCTGAAGAGGCTCGGGTTGACAGTGAAAGTCAGGCTCATCATGAGCACCGTGTAGCCGTCGGCCTGCGCCTTGGCGACGATGTCGCAGCCGATGAGCCCGGAAGCACCGGGCCGGTTGTCGACAACGAACTGCTGGCCGAACCCTTCGGACAGTTTTTGCGCGACGAGGCGCGCCATGATGTCGTTGGAGCCGGCGCCAGCGGCAAACGGCACCACCATGCGCACCGCTTTGGTGGGATAGTTCTGCCCCATCGCGGCTGCGGAGAGCGCGAGAAAGAGCAAAGACATCGAAATGCGTGAGAACCAGATCACAAGGCACCTCCGATAAATTCCAGCTGTCCGCGTGGGCAACAAGTTGCCCACCCTACCGAGCGTCACCGAAGCATAAAGAATGCCGACGCGTCGAACAAGGCTTAATCACCGCGGGTTTTCCGCCAGGTGCACCAGGCGGATGCCGACCAGCACCGTAATGCCGCCCGCCAATTGCAGCAGGCTTACGGACTCGCCAAGGATAGCCCACGCAAACAGCGTCGCCATGATCGGCTGGAACAGCAGACCGACCGACGAGAAAGTCGCCGGCAGATGCGCCATCGCGTAGGCAATAAGGCTTTGTCCCGCCACTTGAGATATGAGGGCAAGAGCAACCAGCTTGATCCAGCCCATGTCGCTGACCGGCAGCAGTTGTTCACCCGAGACGAGCGCCAGCGGCAGCAGGACGATAGCGGTAATCAGGCTGCTCCATGCCATGATGGTCGAGGTGGCGACGCGCGCGCGCAGTTTGGTCACCGTCAGCTGGTAGCCGGCGTAGAACATGGCGGTCACCACGCCGAGCGCATCGCCGATCAGTTCCTTGCCCTGCAACTGAAAATCGCCGCCTATCAGCACCGTCATGCCGGTGACCGCGACAGCAAGACCGATGAGGAATTTTTTCTGCAACTGCTGGCGAAAAAGCAGCCACGCTGCAAGGGCGACAAAAATCGGCGCGAGGTTGGCAAGCAGCGTGGAGTTGGCGACCGAAGTGAGTATCAGCGACCAATGCCACACCGCGAGATCGCCGGCGAAAAAGAGGCCGCTCGCAATCAGCAATTTGCGCTCGACGGCGAAACTTTCACGGTGGCGTTCACGCTGTTCGAGTACCGACCACAGCCACAGACAGGGCAGCGCGAGCAGCACGCGCCAGAACGCAGTCGCGATCGGGCCGGTTTCGCTGACCTTGACGAAGAGGCCCGACGTGCCAATCGCAGCAGCGCCCAGCAGCAGCGCGCCGATAGCGATGAGATTGGCCGGCTGCGCGCGCGCCGCGGGTGACGGTGAATTCAAATGCGGCGGTTACTTGCCGATGAACTTCGCTTTGCGCTTCTCAATGAAAGCCGCCATGCCTTCTTTCTGGTCCTGCGACGAGAACAGGATTTGCACGGCCTTGGTTTCGAAGGCGAGGCCTGCCGACAGCGGCGACTCCATGGAAGCGAGCACCGCTTCCTTGGCATGCAACAAGGCGAGCGGCGGCAACTCGGCGAGCTGCAGCGCCATTGCTATCGCGCGTTTTTCCACATCGGCATCGGGCACGAGTTCGGACACCAGTCCCATGTCGAAAGCCTCTTTCGCGCTGAAGACATCGCCGGTCAGGATGTAGCGCATGGCTTTGTACTTGCCGATTGCGTGCGTCAGGCGCTGCGTGCCGCCGCCGCCCGGGATGATGCCGATCTTTACTTCGGGCTGGCCGAACTTGGTCGATTCGCCGGCGATGATGATGTCGCACGTCATCGCCAATTCGCAGCCGCCGCCCAGCGCAAGGCCGTTGACTGCGGCAATCACCGGCTTCGGGCACGAGTAAATCGCGCGCCACAGCTTGTGCGAGCCGCGCTGCATCTGTTCTATGCTGCCGACGCCGGCCATCTCCTTGATGTCGGC
>JAIOOZ010000355.1 GCA_021414185.1 Betaproteobacteria bacterium | reverse complement strand
CCGGCATTCCCGGAAAAACCGATCCGGCTGGTGCTGGGCAGCGCGCCGGGTTCCGGCCCCGACATCATCGCGCGCGCGCTCGCCGACCGCTTGTACGGAGCATGGGGCCAGCGCATCGTCGTCGATGCGCGCCCCGGCGTTGCCGGCATCCTGAGCGCCGACCTCGTGTTGCGCACAGTGCCCGACGGTTACACCTGGATGATATTGACCTCGCAGTTGCTGGTTGCGACTTCGGTGTATCCCAATGTCAAATTCAACCTCAGTAAAGACTTTGTATCGGTCAGCCTGATCGGCACGGTGCCGTTCGTGCTGGTGGTCAATCCCGAAATTCCCGCCAAGTCGCTGCGCGAACTCGTCGATTACGCGAAAAAGACGCCGCTGCAATATGGCTCGGCCGGCACCGGCGCGTCCGAGCATCTGTCCGGCGTTTTGTTCACGCGTTTGACCGGCACCGACATGCTGCACGTTCCGTACAAAGGCGTGGCCGAAGCGCTGTCTGCGACAATGGGTAAAGAAGTGCATCTCACTTACGGCGTCGTGCCGGCGGTGCTGGGCGCGGTGCAGGCGGGGCGCGTGCGCGCGCTCGGCGTCACCGGCCCCAAGCGCAATGCGCTGCTGCCCGACGTGCCTTCAATTTCCGAAGCAGTGCCCGGCTACAACACGCTGGGCTGGTACAGCGTGGTGGCGCCCGTTGGCACACCGGAAGCAGTGCTGGCCAAAGCCAGCGCCGAGATCGCCAAATCAGTGAAAGACCCGCAGTTCGGCGAACAGTTGCGCGGCCTGGGGCTCGACCTCGTCGGCAGCACGCGCGCGGAACTCGATGCATTCCGGCGCGAGCAGACCACGCAGATCGGCGACATCGTTAAGGCCGCCGGCGTCACGGTCAAATAAAGTCTCTTATTGTGGCTTAAAGCCGATGTCGCGCACGATCTTGCCGTACTTGGCGTATTCTTTTTTGATGAACTCGGCGTAGAACTCGGGCGACTCGTTGGCGACGTAAAGCCCCGCCGTAACCAGCTTGGCATTGACTTCGGGTTGCTGCATCGCGCGGTTGATTTCTTCGTTGAGCCGCTTGACGATCGCGCGCGGCGTGCCGGCCGGCGCGATATAGCCGAACCAGCCGCGCATGTCGTAGCCGGGGACCAGGTCCGAGAAAACCGGCAGATCGGGTTTGTCGGGCACGCGCGCGTTGTTGGTCACGCCTATCAACCGCATGCGGCCCGATTGCACCAGTGTGGACAGGCTGGAATACGAGCCGATGCCCACCGTCACCTGGCCAGAGATCACGTCGGTGGCGACCTGTGTCGCACCCTTGTATGGCACGTGCAGGAACTTGAATCCCGCCATTGAGGCCAGCAGTTCGAACGCGAGGTGCGGGTAGCCGCCTTCGCCGTTGGTGCCGAGCGTGAGTTTGCCCGGGTTCGCTTTACACCACGCGATCATTTCCGCGGCGTTCTTGAACTGCGCATTCGGATTGGCGACGACGGCGAGATAGTTGGTGGCGTTGAGCGCGACCGCCGTGAAATCCTTCAACGGGTCGTACGGCAATTTCTTGTAAGTATGCGGGGCGACGACCAGCGTGCCGCCTTGTCCGACGCCTATGGTATAGCCGTCGGGTGTTGCGTTTTTCAATAACTCCAGCCCGATCTGGCCGCTCGCGCCGGCGCGGTTGTCGATGACGATCTGCTGTCCCATGCGCTCGGCCATCACCGGACTCAGGAGGCGCGCGATGATATCGGCGGCTTCGCCCGGCGGGAACGGAATGATGACGCGGATCGGTTTGGCCGGATAGGCCTGCGCGAGGGCGGCGGCGTGGCCGCCGATGCCGGCCAGCAGCGCAAATGCGTATAGCAGCGGATGTTGCATGGCTTTTCTCCTCTGTGAACACGGGTGGCCCATGGTTTTCGTCCCACCGGCGTGCAGTCTACAACGCCGCCGTTCACAATGGTTCAGGCGGTGAGGTTTTGCCGCCGCGCGGCGTGGGTATAATTCCCCTATCGGCGGGGGCTCGTGCCGGACACCATCAAGGAGGAGTTGGCATGCGTACACTGATCCCGCTCATGCTGGGAGCGTTGACTGCAGCAGCGGCGGGGCAGGCATGGGGCCAGAATGCGGTGGCCAGTTATCCGACCAAGCCGATCCGGCTGGTGGTGCCCTATCCGCCGGGCGGCACGACGGACATCGTCGCGCGCGGCATCGGCACCAAGTTGGCCGAGCGCTTCGGCCAGCAGGTGGTCATCGACAATCGCGGCGGTGCGAGCACCATCATAGGCGCTGACGCGGTCGCCAAGTCCCTGCCCGATGGTTACACGCTGCTGCTGACGACGGCGACCACCATGTCGATCAATCCGCAGGTCAACCCGAAGCTGCCGTACGCGGTGACCGACTTTGCGCCGATCACTTCGGCCGTCAACGTGCCGTTCATGATCGCCACGCATCCCTCGCTGCCGGCCAATTCGATGACCGAGCTCATCGCGCTGGCCAATGCGAAGCCCGGTACGATCAAGTATTCGACGCCGGGGCCGGCATCGAGCAACCATCTCGCCGGCGCGCTGCTCGAATCGATGGCGGGCATCAAGCTCGTGCACATTCCGTACAAAGGGTCGGGCCCCGCGACCATCGCCGCGCTCGGCGGCGAAGTCGACATCGTCATCACCGGCATCGCGACGGTCACGCCGCACTGGAAAGTCGGCAAGCTGAAAATCCTCGCGATCGGCGCCGACAAGCGCCATCCGAGCTGGCCGGAGATTGCTGCCACGGGCGAAGCGGGGCTGCAGGGTTATTACGCAGGCACCTGGTTCGGCGTCGTCACCCGCGCGGGCACTGCGCGGCCCATCATCGACAAGCTCAATCGCGAGTCCGTGGCCGCGCTGGCGGCGGGCGAACTCAACGAGCGCCTGACCGCAATCGGCTTCGATGTTTTCACCGGCACGCCGGAAGATTTCGCGCGTTTCATGCAAACCGACATGACGCGCGCGGCGCGGGTGATCAAGGCCGCGAACATCAAGGCCGCCGAATAGGCGCGCGAGCGCTACGACAGAATCCGCAGTACCCTGCGAAAACGCCAGGGGGCTGCCGAACGGCTGCTTATAACTCAACCCGCATTGCGTGTGCGCCGCCGCGTCTCCCGGCTTTTGCCGGCTTTCGCCAATGCGATGGCAACGGCCTGTTTGATTGCTTTTTTCCTGGTCGCCGGATGGCTGGCGCCGATCGATCCATCCTTCTTCCAGTCATCCACCAGTGTCTTGATATTGCTGCTCACGACTGAC
>JAIOOZ010000081.1 GCA_021414185.1 Betaproteobacteria bacterium | reverse complement strand
GAACTCATGAGGGTGATAGCTTACAATACGCCCCATGACGCAATCGACAAATGGGGCGCTGGCGGGCAAGGCGGCGTTGGTCACCGGCGGCGCGAAACGCGTGGGTGCCGCAATCTGCCGCCGGCTGCACGGCCAGGGTGCGAACCTGATGCTGCATCATCGCGCCTCGGTGGTCGAGGCGCGCGCACTGCAAAAGGAATTGAACGGGCAGCGCAAGGATTCGGTGGCGCTGATCCAGGCCGACCTGCTCAACAGCGCGAGCCTGCCCGATCTCGTAAAAACCACGGTCAAGCAATTCGGCAGCCTCGATATCCTGGTCAACAATGCCTCAAGTTTTTTTGCCACCGCGATCGGCGAGATCACCGAAAAATCGTGGGACGACCTGGTAGGCACCAATCTGAAAGCGCCCCTGTTTCTGTCGCAGGCGGCGGCGGGTGAACTGCGCAAGCGGCACGGCTGCATCGTCAACATCGTCGACATCCACGCCGAATTTCCGATGAAAAACTACGTTGTCTATACGGTCGCCAAAGGCGGCCTGCTGGCGCTCACGCGCTCGCTCGCGCGCGAGCTAGGCCCCGAAGTGCGCGTGAACGGCGTGGCGCCGGGTACCATTTTGTGGCCTGAAGACGACGCGTGGTCCGACGAGTTGTCGCGCCAGCGCATCGTCAACCAGACGGCATTGAAACGCGCCGGGGAGCCCGACGATATTGCGAAGGCGGTCGAATTCCTCGTCTCGGCAGCACCTTATGTCACAGGACAGGTGATCGCGGTGGACGGTGGAAGAAGTATCACGTTATGAATGCGTCCCGTCCCTCTTCCCCGACACTTCTTCCGGAGGAAGAAGTGAGCAACTCGCTTCCCTCTCCCTCTGGGAGAGGTAGCCCCGCCGACACGGCATTTGTGGAGCAGTCGGGAGCGGAAGGCGGGGCTGCGGCGCGCTTCCCGCAGACGGCCGGCTACGCCGGTAACGAGTCCGCGCGCCAGGGTGAGGGCGACACTCTGCGCCCTAAAGAGCTTTACGAGGCGAACAAGCTGGCCAA
>JAIOOZ010000354.1 GCA_021414185.1 Betaproteobacteria bacterium | reverse complement strand
ATGACGCCCACCTTGCGCGGCGTATCGGGCAGGCTCGCGAACATGCGGCCGTAGCCGCTGGTGGTGCCGAAATAACTGCTCGGCCGCAGACGGTATTGCGGGTCCATCAACTGGCCGCCGTGCATGATGCCGCCGTGCACCAGCGAGCGGAACGGCACCGGCTCGGCGGTATCGCGCGTTTTGAGCACGCTGTAGAAATTGCGCATCATCAGTCGCGAGTTACTGATCTGGTAGTCGATCGCCTTGCCCGCGCCATAGGCGGTGCCGGCGACCACGCCAGCAGACACGAGCATCGCCCACCACGCCATGTGATACGTGCGGTAGAACAGCAGCAGCGCGCACGCGACGAGGCCGATCGCGAGTTCGAAGTAACCGCTCAGCACGTACGGCGCCACCAGCCCGACCAGCAGCCCGCCGATCGCGCCGCCGAGGGACAGCATCAGGTAGTAGCGCGTGAGATAGCGCGGCGCGGGCTTGAGCAGCGCCAGTTCGCCATGGCAGAACATGCAGCACACAAAGAGCCCGGCCAGGTACATGGGCACTACCAGCTTGAGATTAAGCGAATCCGAGTACCAGGCCATGAGCGGCAGCAGGATGGCCGCCAGCAGCAGGAACACATTGCGCTGGTACCAGCGCGGGTGTTCGAAACACAGGATGAACGTCGCCAGGTACAGCGACAGCGGCAATATCCACAGGAAAGGCAGCGAGGCGACGTTCTGGCAAATGTGGTTGGTAAACGCCAGCAGCAGGAAGGACGCCATGGCGGCAAGCGTCAGCCAGACCAACTGGCGCAGGGGGCGCGGCGGCGCTTCGACCGTCAGCTCCTCGGCCGCGGGAGTGACCGGGGCCACCGCTTCCGCGCGCGCGCTCGAAATTGCCGCGTAGCCGCACAGCACCACAAACAACGCGTAACACACCGACCATGCCCACGACTGCACGAGCGTCGACACCCACGGCTCGACCATCACCGGGTAGGCGAGCAAGGCAAGCAGCGAGGCCAGGTTGGAAAGCGCGAAGAGACGATACGGAATCGCGTGCTGGAAACGCCGCGCGAACCACGCCTGCAGGAGCGGGCTGGTGGTCGACAGAATGAAATACGGCAGCCCGATGGTGAGCGCGAGCAGTCCCAGGATGCGCCAGCTCGGGTTCTCGTCGCCCTGCGGTTTCCACGCCACGTCGGGCGTGATCGGCAGTACCAGCAGGCTCAGCACGAGCAGTATGACGTGCAGCACGACCTGGCGTTTCGGCGTGAGTTTACGCGTGGAGAAATCGGCGTAGGCGTAGCCCACCAGCAGCACCATCTGGAAAAACACCATGCAGGTCGCCCACACCGCGGCGGAGCCGCCGAACCACGGCAGGATCTGCTTCGCGATAATCGGCTGCACCAGGAAAAGCAGGAATGCGCCGAGGAAGATGGCGGCGGCGTATAGAATCATTTCAGTTGCCCGCGTGAAAGTCGAAAAGCCGCGATTCTAACAGGCTTGGCGGGCGCTGTGCCCTCTGGAAACCGCCCGGTTTAACGCGAATCGCAGGTGCCAGGCAGGCACCGGGCGGCGAACCAGCTTAGAACAACCTGCCGACGCCGGCCTTGCCGAGCATGGCGTCGCGCAGCCGCCCGTCGACCGGCTTGTTGCCGATCCAGATATGCAGCATGGCGCGGAAGAAGTCCTCGCCGGGGATGGTGATGCGCTCCTGCGCGTCGATGATCACGCGCGTGCCGACGTCAGGCACGTAGTCGAGATGCACGATGCTGCCCACCTTGAGCGTCTTGACCGAACTCATCATGGTGTTCATGTCGCGGATTCTTTTTTCGAGCAGCGCGAGTTCGTGCGGCGACAGATTCGCCGCCAGCGCATTGTTCATCGACGAAATCAGGTCCTGGGCGGTCACTTCGCTCGTCAGGATGTGCATGGACACGCGCTTGGGGCCCGGGTCGGTGAAAACGGATTCGTTGTCGGTCTTTTTCTGCGTGAGGTAGAGGCTGCCGATATAGACCTTGAAAAACGCGAACTTGTGGCGCACGCCGGCGCCGTTCAGCACCAGTTCGGGCACGCCGCTGGCGAGTGTCACCTTGTCGTCGATTTTCACGCCCTCGATCTCGACCGCGCGCGCCGCGGAAATTCCGGCGGCCCCGGTCAGCAACAGCATGGCGAGAAAAATTTTCATCGTTACTTTCGTTTGGATCATGGCGGAACCGCAGTGTATCAGAGCGCCTCGAACACGCCGGCGGCGCCCATGCCGGTGCCTATGCACATCGTTATCATGCCGTACTTCTTCTTCTGCCGCCGCATGCCGTGCATGAGCGTGGTGGCGCGCACCGCGCCGGTGGCGCCCAGCGGGTGGCCCAGCGCGATCGCGCCGCCCAGCGGATTGACTTTCGCCGGATCGAGCCCGAGGTCCTTGATCACCGCCAGCGATTGGGCGGCAAATGCCTCGTTGAGTTCGTACCAGTCTATGTCGTCGAGTTTGAGACCGACCTGCTGCAGGACTTTGGGTATGGCCTTGACCGGGCCTATGCCCATGATTTCGGGCGGTACGCCGGCCACCGCGTAGCCCATGAAACGCCCCAGCGGCGACAGATTGAAGCGCCGCATCGCCGCTTCGCTCATCAACACCACGGCAGCCGAGCCGTCGGACATCTGCGAACTGTTGCCTGCCGTCACGCTGCCTTTGGCCGCGAATACCGGCCGCAATTTCGCGAGCCCCTCGGGAGAGGTATCGCGGCGCGGGCCTTCGTCGCTGGTCGCAGTGCGGCGCTTGATGGCGATCTCGCGGGTCTCGAGGTCGGGCTGGCGGTCGGCGATGTCATACGGCGTAATCTCGGCCTTGAATTCGCCGGCATCGGCGGCGCGCAGGGCGCGGCGGTGACTTTCGGCGGCGAACATGTCCTGCTGCTCGCGCGAAATGTTCCATTGCTGGGCGACGTTCTCCGCGGTGATGCCCATGCCGTAACCGATCGCGATGTTTTCGTCCTTGTCGAAGATGGCTGGACTGAACGACGGCTTGTTGCCGCCCATCGGCACCATGCTCATGCTCTCGGTGCCGGCCGCTATCATGACGTCGGCTTCGCCGAGCCTGATGCGGTCCGCCGCCAGCGCCACGGCCTGCACGCCCGACGAGCAGAACCGGTTGATCGTCATGCCCGATACCGTATTGGGGAAGCCCGCGAGCAGGAGGCTGACGCGCGCGACGTTCATGCCCTGCTCCGCTTCCGGCATCGCGCAACCGACGATCACGTCGTCGATGGTCTTCGTGTCTATGCCCGGGCATTGCGCGATCACCGCCTTCAGCACGTGCGCCAGCAGGTCGTCAGGCCGCGTATTCCTGAACATGCCGCGCGGCGCCTTGCCGACGGGCGTGCGGGTGGCGGCGACTATGTAGGCGTCCTGTACTTGTTTGCTCATTGCTTCGCTCCTTCGCTCGATCGGTGGGAGGCGAGAGGTGAGAGGCGTAATCGCCGGATCACCGCATCCCGGGGTTTCGCCTCACTCCTCACCCCTCTCTCCTCTCGCCTTCAGTTTCTCAACGGCTTTCCCGTTTTCAGCATCTGCTCGATGCGCGCCTGCGTTTTCTCGGTCGCCAGCAGTTCCATGAAGTTCTTGCGCTCGAGATCGAGGAACCATTGCTCGTCGACCAGGCTGCCGGCGTCGAGGTCGCCGCCGCACATGACGTCGGCGATTTTGCCGGCGATCAGATAGTCATGGTCGGAAATGAACTTGCCTGCGTGCATATTGGCGATATAGGCCTTGATGGTCGCGGCCGCCGAGCGGCCGAGCACCGGGATGTCGCGCGGCTTCAATGGCGGCCGATA
>JAIOOZ010000221.1 GCA_021414185.1 Betaproteobacteria bacterium | reverse complement strand
GGGCAGCCGCGGTTTGGCCTGTGCCAGCGCGTACCCGATCAACGACTCATTGATCTGATCAAGATCGGCTTTTGCCTGGGATATTTTGGCCTGCGTGACTTGCGCGGTTATCGGCCCGAGCAGCGCGGTCGCGATCAGCGTAATGATGAACATCGAAATGGCGAGCTCGATCAGCGTGAAGCCCGACTCGCGTTGGGACTGCCTGATGTTCCGGAATGATTTGTTCAGACAGTAGGGAAGCGGCATGCAGTGAAGCTGGATTATTGCACTGCTGCGTCGAGCGCTGTCATCTGGTAATTGGTTACCGGATTTACGCCGGCAATGCTCAACACTGCTTTCGTGCCGCTGTTGGCGGTGCCGCTGGTGAATCCAATCAAAGCACCGCCACTGCCGCTCGCAGAATAGCCGCTAAACGCCGCGCCGCAGGGAGAAATCCCGGCCACGCAATTGCTGTCCACTCGGTAGCTCACCACAGAATTCCACTGGTTGGCGACAAACCACGCGGGCAATGCCGCGTTTAAAGTAGCGTCATCGGTAGGCAGATACCCCGTTCCGGTCTCGGGCCAAACAACCGCGAGCGCTGGCGGCGTGGGCTGCGGAAAAACGGTCGGACATACACCTGCGGTGCAGGTGGTTGAATACCACGGGAGTCTCCCCGTGGTTGCAGCGGAATAGGCTTGCAGCGAATTTTGTACTTCCTTGGCGATACGCCGATCCACGACCGCGAAAATATCCGTGGCCATTATCACCATGAGCTGATCGTTATAGCTGCTGCCGGCGTCGCTGGTCACGAAGGTGGTCGGGCCCGTGTAGCTTTCGATGTATTGGGACGGGGTAAAGAGTCGTTCCGCGTTCCGCAACTGCCCATTGACCGGGGCACCGGCCGCAAACACGATGGCGGCAGTATTGGCGGCAGTAAGCGTGCCGGTAATGTTGAGTTCGCCGACGGTGGTACTGTTGATCGCGTTGGTGTCGCTGAATTGTTGTGACAACGCATACCACAGGCGCTCGCCGCTGGAGTCACGCAGATCCGGCAAGCCGAGCGTTTGCCAAGGCAGGCGGCCGATCAAATTCGTGCATGCACCGGCTGCCGGGTCAGCCAGCCCGTCGTTGTCCGTATCGGGGCAAGGCAGACTGCCCGGACGAGTAGAACTGGATGCAGCATTCGCAATCAACGCCTGCTTGGCGAGCGCGAGTGCGCTGCTGGTTCTGCGGTTTTGTTCGTTGTGTACGGCTGTCGCGCTCAGCGACGTGACGACAACGGTCGTGGCGGCGACGCCGAGCACCGCAATAATGGCGAGCATTGCGTAGCCGCGTTGCGCGGAAATCCCGGGTTGCATTTTGCTCGTGCGTTTCTTCATGATCGTGAGCGCCTCCTGTCGGGGCACCTGACTGCGCTACTTCTGGTCTGAACCGCTGTTACGTCCGGCGTCGTCCGGCGCATCGCGTTCTGCGGCACGGGCGGGTCTTTTCTGGGCTACTGGGTCAGATTTTAACGTTTCCCGGGGTGGGGCAGGCGTGACTTTTGACACGTCAGCCCCGGTATTTTCGGCTGCGGGCCCCGTTTTGGCCTCGGGTTTGGCGGCCGGGCGCCGCAAATAGCTCTCGTCCACGGCGCCGCTGACCATTTCGACCGTCTGGCCGACTTTGATATCCACGCTGCGTCCGCTTTCCGGCACGCTCAAACGCACGCGGTTGTCGTTCCTGCCGATCGCCGCTTTGACGCCGCCGGTCTGGCGCTCATCGACGGGACGTTCATTGAGCCAAATCGTATTCTTGCCGTCGCTGCGCCGAATGATTCCGTTGACGCTGATGTTTTGCGGCAGGGGTGCGGCCACCGGTTTTTGCTGCGGTTCGCTGTCGTCGGTGCCGATTTCCGTCCGGATGTTCTGCTTGCGTGCGGTATCCAGTGTCGCCCGTTGTGCGGGCGTGTAAAACATCCGCCCCAGTTCCGCCGCACAGGCGGTGCACGCAATAGACATCAGCGCAATCACGCAGGCGGCGCGCACCATCATGATTTTTTGTCTCCCGGCGAACTCGGACGCAGCGTTATCCAGGCAATATCGCAGTCGGCGCGCAAGTTCGGCTGGAAACGTATGCTGCCACCGGTGCCGAGGCGCTCGACCCGGCATTGATTTACGGAAAAAAAGCCGGCGCCTTGTTTGCCTAGCGCCGCCAGGAAGTTCATGAGGTCGCCTTCGTGCAGCAACTGGAAATTGAGTTTCATCACTGACTGGTGCAGCGCAAGCTGTCCGGGTTCGAGTTCTGACGCAAAAGCATACGGCTGCTGGGAACCTATCGAGTATTGCACGCCGAACAACTGCGTTTGCAGGTTCGACAGGCGCAGGCCCTCGAGCCAGTTCAGGCGCTGCTCGTCGCCGACGAACCCGACGCGTTGCAGGTACTGATAGCTCGGCAGGTAGCGCACGATGATGTCTTTTTCGTCGCCGGATTTTTGCAGGCGCGTGCGCGCCTCGCGCATCTGGTTTTGCTGCAGCGAGAGTTCGCGCTTGGTGGTGACGAGCGTCTGGTCGAGCTGGTATATGAGTCCCGCGCCTACCGCCACGATTATCAGCAGCAGGATGAGGGGCGTCTGCAGCGCGCGTAATTCGCTGGCGTTCATGCGGCAGGTTTCATCACAAGAATGATGGTGAATTCCGCCTTGCCGGCCTGCTCGCGGCTGTCGGTCGTGTTGCCGGCCAGCGTAAGGTTGGGACTGATGTTGAGCGGCAGCTTGGCGACCCTGACCTCGGCCACGTTGGGCTGTTGCGCGAGTGTTTCGGCAAAACGGTTGATCGCGTCGATGGCGGCGCGGTAGTCCCCGCGAAAGGGGCGCACTTCCCCTTCGACGAGCGCGCTTTCCTTGCGCTTGGCGCCGGCGGGCGCATTCGGCAGCGGCACAACCGGCACCGCCGCGGTTGGCGCCTGGTTGCCCTCGCGGCCGCCCTCGACTTCCGTGGTGCCGTATTTCCAGGCAAACGATTTCATGACGATCTGCGGATGGCTGTCCAGCGCCTGGCTGACGAGACCCATCGTAACTTCCGGTGTGCGCGTGGTGGCGCCGATTTTTTGCGATATCTCGACCGCGCGCCGCAGGTTTTCCGCGGTCGTGGGCGCGGCGGGGAACTGCAGAGTGGCTTCCTGATACTGCCGTTGCAGATCTACAGTCTGGCGTTTCGCGCTTTCGGTGTCGATGCGCGCATCGAATATCTGATAAAGAGTGATCGCGCACCAGGTGGCGGCGGCAAATGCCGTGACTGCTGTCAGCGCATAAATGCCGCGGCGGATTTGATGCTGGCGGTAACCCAGCGTGACGTTTGCAGGCGCCAGATTGTTGTCGGGAGGGCGCAGCCCGAGCAGATGCAGGTACAGCGAGTCGCTCGACGAGTCCAGCGCCGGCGCGGCGATGCCGAGGCTGGAAATGATTTCCTGGCGGCCGAGCCGGCGACACTCGATGTTGGGATTGTCGCGGCCTATCGTTTGCTCGAGATCTTTTAACGAGTCGTTGCGATCGACGATCAGCACCGACAGATGTTCGTCAAGCGTCATCACGCGCAGCGCGTGCAGATACAGCCGCGTGTTGGAAATTTCCTCCGCGTAATTCTTGATGGCCTGGCTGGCGCTGCCATCGATACGCGCCAGCCGGCTGATGCGCAGTTGTTGGTCGCGGAAAAAGCTCAGGCGCAGTCCGGCGCCGTGGACCGACACGACCAGCAGGTTGGTTTGCTTGAGTTTGAGCTTTTCGATCAGCCGTGCGCTGACGGTCGGCAGCAGGAAGATGCCGGCAACCGGCAGTTTGCGTTCAATGATCTCCTGCAGCCACCCGTTGATCAGTTCCGGATTGGTCAGCGCGCAAAACAAATAGCGGTCGTCGCGGCGCTTGCCGGGGTCGCGCCCCTGGATGCGCGCGTTGCAGTACTGCGTATTGCGGTAATGCTGTTTTAATTTGCGTGCAATCATTTCGCCACGGTCGCTGCCAAAGCTGTGCGGCAGGGATTCGAAGCGATAGTCTTCCTCGACTGCGTCGACGATCATGTGTGCCGGCAGATTCGGTTCCTGCGCAAGGTGTTCCTTGAACGCCGCGAGCCCCGCTTCGCTGTTTTCGAAGACGGTGCTCATGCCCAGGCGGCCGCCCAGCCAGCGTGCAGAACTGACCTGGCTGGCCGACACCGAAAACAGCAGCTTATCTGCCATGACGCGGTCGATTTCCCTTTGTGATTAAACGGTTAACTAGAACTTGATCTTGCCCAGAATATCATAAACCGGACCCAGCACCGACCACATGATGAATACCATCATGCCGCCGAGAACCACCGTCAGCGCGGGCCCTATCATGGCCATGCCTTTGTCGACCGATTCCTTGACGTCGCGGTTGTAAAAGTAAGTCACGTTCATCAGCGACGTATCGAGCGCGCCGGTGGCTTCGCCCACGCGCAGCATGCGAATCACGAGCGGCGGGAAGATGCCGAGATTCTGGAAAGTTTCCGTCAGGCTGTCGCCGGCATTGATCTGCGCGCCCGCGCGCATCAGGCCGTCGGCAATGACGCGATTGCCGACGATTTCCTCCGATGATTTGATCGCTTCCAGAATGGTGATGCCGGACTGGTACATCAGCGCGAAAAAATTGGTGAAACGTGACATGATGATTTTCTGCATGATGGGGCCGATGACCGGCAGATGCAGCTTGGTGTAATCCCACAGGTAGTGCGCCTTGGGGCTTTGCCGCACCATCATGACCACGCCGGCTGCCGCGGCGATCGGTATGCCGAAAATAAACGGCCAGTAATCGAGCACGCTATTGGAAAGAAAAATCAGCAGCCGCGTCTGTATCGGCAGGGCGATGCCCATGGCCTTCAGCAATTGCGTGACCTGCGGAACCAGGTAAATCAGCATGAACAGCATCACCGCGACTACGACCACCAGCACGAACGCCGGATACATCAGCAGGCGCTTGGTTTGCGACGCGAGCTCATCCTGCCATTTCAACGTGGTGCCCAGGTTGGCGAACACGTCGGTCAGGCGTCCCGCCTGTTCGCCGGCGCGGATCAGGCTCACGAACACGTTATCGAACACGTAGGGATGCTGCGACATGGCTTGCGACAGGATGCGACCGCCTTCCATGTCTTCGTTCAGCGTCGCCAGGACTTCGCGAAAGCGCGGGTTTTCGATTGAATCGCGCAGGTCGCGGATGCCTTCCATCAGCGGAATCCCCGAGCGCGTAATCTGTTCCATGTCGAAGCAGAACGTGATGAGGTCGCGGCGCGTGATTTTTCCGCCGGCGCCGAAACCGCTGGCACTTTTTTCGATTTCGCGAAACGTGATGAGGTCGAGCCCCATGCGGCGCAGCCGCAGTTCGAGGTCGACTTCGTTTGCCGCATCCAGCGCGCCGCGCGCGGGGCTGCCGGTTTTGTCGACGGCTTTGTACTGGAAGGAGGGCACGTCCGGCTTTTGCGGTCAGGCGCTAGTTAAAGCGGCCGGTCAAATCGACCGTGCGCGATATTTCTGAAATGCTGCTGGTCCCGTTCAGCACCAGCGCCACGCCTTCTTCCGCCAGCGGGCGAAAGTTTTTGGCCAGCGCAGCGGCGCGCAATTCCTTGGCGGTGGCGCGGCGCGCGACCAATTCGTCGAGGTCGCCATCCATGACCAGCAGTTCCATCACCGAACTGCGTCCTTTGTAGCCTTTGTTGGCGCATTTTACGCAGCCGGTCGGGCGATAGATCTGGGCGATGTCCGCCGCCGCGGCGCCGAGTATCTTGCGCTCTTCAAGCGTCGGCACATACGCTTCCTTGCAGTGCATGCACAGCACGCGTACCAGCCGCTGCGCGATTACGCCGATGATGTTTCCCGCCATGATGTCCGGCTGGATGCCGATGTCGAGCAGGCGCGGAAACGCGCCCAGTGCCGAGTTCGAGTGCAGCGTAGAAAACACCTGGTGGCCTGTCATGGCCGCGCGAAACGCCATTTCGGCGGTGTCGCGGTCGCGGATTTCACCCACCAGTATGATGTCCGGGTCCTGGCGCATCATCGAGCGTATGCCGTTGGCGAAATCCATTTTCACGGCATCGTTGACCGAGGTCTGGCGCATCAGCGTCAGCGGGTACTCGACCGGGTCCTCGAGCGTCATGATGTTTACGGTTTCGTCGTTGACCTGCGATAACAGCGAGTACAGCGTAGTGGTTTTGCCGCTGCCGGTAGGGCCGGTCACGATCAGAATTCCCTCGGGGCGCGCCAGCATCAGGCTCAGCCGCGTAAGCGTCGCCGCGGGGAGGTTCATCTTGTCCAGGCTGATGATCGATTTCTCGCGGTCGAGTATGCGCAGCACGATGTTTTCGCCGTGCACCGTCGGGTGCGTCGACACGCGAAAATCGATCGGCCGGCCGTTCAGAGTGAGGGAAATACGGCCATCCTGCGGCGCGCGCGTCTCGGCGATGTTCATTTCGCTGATTACCTTGACGCGCACCGTGATGCCGGGCATGTAGGTCTTGTGCAGGCTGCGGACTGTTTCGAGCACGCCGTCGATGCGGTAGCGTATGCGCAGAAACGCGTATTCCGGTTCGAAGTGGATATCGGAGGCGCCGCGCTTGACGGCATCGACCAGCAGCGCGTTGACAAGCCGCACCATCGGCTGCGTATACTCGTCGCCGCCCGAACCCAGGCTCTGGTAATCGATCTCGCCGGTTTCGATTTCCTGCAGGATGCCGTCGACCGACAGTTCGTGTCCGTAGAACTGGTCGATGTAATCTTCGAGTTGCGCTTCGCCCGCCAGCTGGGTCTTGATCTCGACAGTCGGCCCAAGGGTCGCGCGCAACTGGTCGAGCGCCACGACGTTGAAGATCTCCGTCGTCGCGATGCTAAGCTGGCGTTCGTCCGCGTCGTACGCGATGGGCAGCAGGCGGTGGCGTCGGGCAAAGTCCTGCGGCACCAGTTTCAGCGCTTCCGGATCGGCCACTACTTGCGCGAGGTCAATCGACTCCTGACCGACGGTACGCGCCATGATGTCGCGTATCGCCGCTTCGGTGACGAACCCCAGGCGCACCAGCTGGCGTCCGATCGGTATGTTGTTCTGCTTTTGCTCGGCGAGCGCAATGCCGAGCTGGTCGGGCGTGACCAGCCCCTGCTGTACCAGCAGTTCGCCTAGACGCAGTTTTTTGCGTTGTTCAGCCATCGGGTTCTAGTTGGTTACGGACAGTGATTTGAACCGCATCGCGCTTCCTTCTTCCTGCCGTAAAGCCACCGTCGTATCTGGCCTGGGCCGCTACTGCGCGGTTTTCTCGAGTTTGGCTACGCGATCCTGGGCGGCGGCGGTGCTGAAATTGGCGCGGCCCTTGGCGGCCGCGAGAGCTACCGCGCGCCGGTAAAAGTCGAGCGCCGCCTTGGATTGACCAATATGTTCAAGCGCAACGGCGAGGTTGAAAGCGTAATCCGGATTGTCGGGCTGCAGGTGATGGGCCTGGAAATAAGCCTGCTGGGCGTCGGGCCAGCGGTTCTGGTCGACATACGTGTTGCCCAAAGTGAAATGCAGATAGGCTTCCGATGGATCGCGCGCGATCAGCTGTTTGACGCGTGTTTCCGCCGATTGCGGATCGGCGCGGCCGACCATGCCGATCAGTCCGGCCTGCGCGAACGCGTTGCGCGGGTCGAGTTCAAGAACTTTGACGTAATGCTTGTTCGCGGTGTCGCGATCGCCCTGCTGGGTGGCGATGGCGGCGAGGCCGAGCAGCGCTTCTGTGTTGCGCGGATCGCTTTTCAGCAACTGGTTATAAAGCCGTTGTGAAGATTCCAGATTGCCGGTGGTAAGTGCGGTGTAGGCTTCGGACAAAACCGGATTGATAGTCGGCGCAGTGCTGCCGGCAACGATCTTGATGTTGTCGCGCGGCGCCGAAGAAACGATGAGCGCCGGGGCGGGCGCCGGCACCGGCGCAGCGGCAACGCTGGCCACTGCCGCGGCGGCGGCGGGAGCAGACGGGGCCGGCGGCACGGCTGTTTTTTCTTTGTCCCCCGTTTGCGCCGGCGGCAGCAACAGCGAAGTGAGCGGGACCGGTTGCGGCGCGGCGGGCGCAGGGGCGCTGCTCGTTGCAGGCGCGGGAGCCTGCGCAACTGGCGCTGGCCGCGGTCCTTGTTTGGCGAATAGTCCGGGATTCATCTCGACGTAGACATAGCCGCCGAAGCCGATGATGAACAACGTCGCAAGAACGCCGAATACCATCAGCGGACGATCGCGCAGGTAGGAAAATATATTGCCGGTCGGCTCGCGATGTCCGGCGGCGCGGATCAGGGCGGCGGCCTGCGCCGATTCGCGCGCGGCGGGAGCCCCGGCAGCGGCGGCGGATTTGGCGGATGAAGGCGGCGGCGTGGGCGCGCGCGGCGTTGCGATGGCCGGTTCGAGCGTCAGCTCGGAGCTGCTCGTAGCGCTTGAAGCGCCAGGTGCAGCCGGCTTGGCGGGCGCCGTTGGCTCGCCGGCGGTGTCGACGCGGTCTTTGGCGGCCTTTTCCAAGGCCTTCATCAACAGGCTCATTTCGGTATGCCTGCCGTTTCGCCCGGGGTGGTTTCGGTCGGCGTCTGCGTTTGCTGCGGCAGGAAGCGCTGGAAGAACTTGAGTTCGTCACTGTCGAGCGACGGGTTGGTAATCACCGTCGAGCGCAGAAAAATCACCAACTCGGACTTGGTGATGGCGTCGTTGCGAATGCCGAACAGTTCGCTGAACATGCCCGTGTTGGCAGCCGAACCCGCGCCGGGTATGGAGTTGCGGTTGTATTGCAGATTGTCCTGCATGAGTCCGCCGAGAACCGCGGTCTGCCCGCTCACCAGCTGCAGCACCGACTCCATTTCGCGGGTCTGCACCTGCGGCACCGGGTTGGTCAGGCATTTGCCGGCGTTGGAGGCGGCAATTGCCGCGCTGCACAGGCTGGGATTCGGATCGTTGGCGAAGCCGTTGATGCGTGTAATGGTCGGCCGCACGGTGAGCGTGACCTGGCCGTTTTCATTGATCTGCGGCGTCAGGCTCATGACCATCCCGACGGGCACCGTCTGCGCGGTGGTATTGAATGTCGTATTGGTGCCTACGTTGGCGGCAGTGGTCGTGGTGGCCTCGATGTTGAAGTAAACGATGTTGTCGACGACTTTCAGCAGCGCGGTCTGATTGTTGAGTGCCATCAGTTTGGGGCTCGACAGTACGCGCGTGTTGCCGAATTGATTGAGCAGTTTGATCGACGCGCTGATGTTGCCTATGCTCGAATTCGTGTTGACGTAGCCGACCGTCACGCCACCCGCGCTAAACGCGTTGGCGACGCCGGCAATCAGCGATTGGGTGATGTTTAGACCGCCACTCGTTGCGAGCCGGCTCCAGTCGATGCCGCCCTGGTAAGCGTCGGACAAGGTGACTTCGGCGATCGTCGCTTCGATGAGTACCTGGCGCTGCGACATCTGGGTGATGCTGTCGATATGCTGCTGAATGAGCGCATGCTGTTTTTCGGTG
>JAIOOZ010000220.1 GCA_021414185.1 Betaproteobacteria bacterium | reverse complement strand
CGACTTGATCGAGTTCACCGGCACGGACGGATGCGCGGCGAGCACGAAAGAGCTGGCGACCGTCATGCTGATAGGGGCGAAGTCTTTTGCGACGTCGTACTGCAGGCCCTTCGACAGCGCCGGCGCGATGGTCAGCGCACGCGCGCCGTTCAGCAGCGGGTAACCATCAGGCGGCGAGGGCGCGACGTACTGTGAGCCGATGTTGCCGGCGGCGCCGGCGCGGTGTTCCCCGATGACCGGCTGGCCGAGTGCTTCGGACAAGCGTTGTCCGACGGCGCGCGCGGAAAGATCGTTGGGGCCGCCGGGCGGATAGGCGACGACGATCTTGATCGGCTTGGCGGGATAGCTTTGCGCATGGGCCACGTTTGCGGCCGCGAGCGCGGCCATGGCAAATACGTACAGGCCAGGGTTCATTCTATTCATGCGTGATCCTCAGAGCAGAGCGGTCAGGTGATCGGGGTCTGGTTTCAACTCGCCGCGTTCCATGCGGTGGATGAGGTCGGTAATGCGGCGGTGGGTGGGGGCGGCAACGCCGCATTCGTCGCCCTTGTCGGCGACGAATCCATTCATGTAGTCGATCTCGGTGCGGCGCCCCTTGCGCAGATCCTGCGTCGTGCCCGAGTAGGCGGCATCGGTCATGCGTTCGAGCTCGATGCCGATTGCTTTGTCGACGGCCGCAAGCGCTGCGCTGTCGCCGCCTGCTGCCTTCAGCCAGACGTCGGGTTCGAGCCGGCGCACCGGCTCGATCGGAAAACCCTGCGCGCGTCCGACGTGTATCGCTTCGGCGGCGAGCTTGATAACGAGCTTGCGCGCGTTCTGGTCCTTCAGCACCGTCATCAGGTTGAACCCGGTGATGCCCGACACGCCGGTCGTCATCGTATTGGCGACGCATTTGCCCCAGCGCTCGCCCCACAGGTTTTCGGTGGCCTTGGCGCTGTCGACCAAATTCAGCATCGCGACCAACTCGGTCAGGCGCGGCGTGATGCGGCCATGCGTCTCGCCGGCGCGGAATATGGTGTACGCCGAGCCGCCGGCCTGGCGCGTGCGGCGGATGCGTCCCGGCGCGTACGCTTCGGCGCTCATGGTGCTGGCGATGCAGCCGACGGTGCGGCCCCAGCCGACGATGCCGGCGACGATGTCCTCGACCACGCAGTTCTGCATGGTCACGACATAACCGCCGGGGGCCAGGTAAGGCTTGATCAGCGACGTCGCCCACGTGGTGTCGTAGAGCTTGGTGCAGATGATGCCGATGTCGACGGGATTGGCGGCGAGCGTTTGCGCTTCGTGGATATGCAGCGCGTGTACCGGCACGGAATATTCTCCCACCGTGCCGCTGAAATGCAGGCCGTCGCGCTTCATCACGTCGACGTGTTCCGCCCATTGATCGATCAGCGTAACGTCGAGCCCGGCTTTGGTGAGATGGCCGCCGACAAATCCGCCGATGGCGCCCGCGCCGATGAAGGCAATGCGTTTCTTGCTTGGGGAATTCATGAAAATCCGGTTGGCTGAAAAACAGGATTGAAAATCGCGCGCTCGAAGATTGCCTGTCGAAACGCAATCCCATTATACTTAGAGTGCCTAACACAATGAAACACGCGTGCGTTGCTGCCAGAATTGGTGATGGCAAGGCGCCCGGTGAAGCCAATACTTACTGTATTGGCAAGACGAGCAACGAAGCTAGCGCCGATTCTGGCTGCAACCCTTCGGGCTGCCACGAGTTTTGGCCCATGGCGTTGTCGAAAAGCCCCTTGCTTAGAATGACTAAGCCGCGGGACTTTCTTCTAGCCCTGAGCCAAAATCGTGACAGCGCATCGCGCGTTTCATGCTGTTACAGACTCTGAACATCTGAAAATCGCCGGCTGATGTAACGCGCCTTTATTTGGGACAATGCGGTGTGTGCCGGCACATCCAGTGTATAGTCGCCGTTCGGCTGGGGCAGCACTCCCGTAAGTTTCGCGTAAGCTTACTCGCACAAACTCCTGTCTCGCTTTTCCACGAGGCGGTCATCGTGGTCCATTAAAGGAGTTCACGATGCAAGCTTCCAAAGTTTCCGCAGCAAGCAAGGGCGCCAAATGGGACGCGTCCCGTTTCGGCCGCCTGCTGGTTTTTATATTCAGCGCCGGTTTCCTGTGCCCGAACGTGTGGATCGAGGGCATGGACCTGATGACCCTGCACGACAAGAACGACGCCGGCATCGACCGTTAAGCGAAAAACCAGGATTGTTCATTGCGCCACGCGAGATGCTTCGCGTGGCGTAATTTTTTCAGCCCGGCGGCCAGCGAAACTTGCGGCCCGCCAGTATGTGCATGTGGACGTGGAACACCGCCTGGCCGCCTTCCTTGCCGTTGTTGATGACAAGCCGGAAGGCGCCGTCTATTTTCAGGTCGCGCGTGATCTTGCCGGCCGCCAGCAGCATATGTCCGAGCAGTGCCTGGTCTTCGGCCCCCGCATTCGACAGCATGTCGAGCGGCTTCTTGGGTATCAGCAGTATGTGCACCGGCGCCTGCGGGTTCACGTCCCTGAACGCCAGGCACAAGTCGTCTTCGTAAACGATATCGGCCGCAATCTGCCGGTCGATGATTTTGCTGAAGATGGTGTCCGCCATCGGTTTGCTCCCTGGCCTCCTGTTAATCCCGGTGCGCGCTACTTCTTTACCGGAACTGCGTTCGCCGCGCTCCACGCCACGACCGCATCGATGAGTTCGCCGCTTGCCCCCGCCAGCGCGCGCACGCCGCCCTCGGCGTTGGCGCTGGACGCCGGCTTCTCGACCGTAAAAGTCTTCTGCGCCTGCAGCGTCCGCTTCGCCACGTTGACCAGGCTCGCGCGTGCGACGACCACCGCGCGGCTGGCCTCGGTGGTATCGAAGACCTGGCTGAACTCCTCAAGCTCGATGCGCAATGCGTAATCCGCGCTCGCGCTGTCGGCGATGCCGAGAATGCCGCCGTCGCTCGCCGCCGCCAGTTGCGCGCGCAGCCGTTGCGTAAGCAATGCCGCTGCCGGCGCCGCCCAGCGGCTGTTCGCGTAGGTCAATTGCCGCGCGCCATCGTGGTAGTTCAGCCGATACACGATGAAATTCGATTCGAGCCAGCTCGGTGCGGCAACCGCATGCACCAGCACGCTGGCCTTGATACGCGGCTGGTTGGCCGCCGCAGCCGGCGACGCACCCAGATCATAGGTCGCGGCCGCGTCCTTCTTCTCCGGCCCTATCGAGCACGCGCCCAGCATCAGTGCCATCAGCAGTACGACGATGAAATTTTTCATTTGTTCCCCCGCGGCGCCGCAAAGCCCGGTTCGCCGGGACCCGGCGGCAGCGGGTTACGGCCGAAGATAAAGCTGGCTGGCTGTTCGTTAATTTCATTTAGCAAGCGCTCGAGCCCGCGCGACGAACGCTGCACGTCGTCCAGCAGCACGTTAAGCCGCGGCACCGACTCATTGAGCATGGTATCGGACAGCGCGGCGCCGCTGGTGGTCAGCCGTTCGGCGCCCTGCGCCGCGCGCTCGAACGCTTCGACGCGCTGGTTCATATTGGCGAGCAGCGTGTCGGCCCTCTTCAGCACCACCCCGGTGTCATTCACCAGCGCCGGCAACGCCTTGACGGTCGGCTCCATGGCAGCCGCAATGGTGGCGAATTTGCCGGTCGCCTGGTCGAGATTGCGCAGCGTACTGACCAGTTGTTTCTGGTTGTCGTCGCTCAACAGCTCGTCAACGCGTTTGGCGGCCTTGTTGATGCTGACGATCATCTCCTGGCCGGATTCGCTCACGTTGTCCATGAACGACTGCCTGACCTCGATGCGCGCAATTTCGCCGCCTGCGGCTTTGAGCGGCGCCGGCTTTTTGCCGTCGTCGTCGAGTATCACGTAAGCAAGCCCGGTCACGCCCTGCGACCCCAACTGCGCGTAGGTGCCCTGGCTCAACGGCGTGCCGGTCTGCACCAGGACCCGGATCAGGATCGCGCGCGCGTCCTGCTGGTCGAACTTGATGTCCACCACCTTGCCGACCGTCACGCCGCGATAGCGCACCGGCGCCTGCGCGTTGAGTCCGGACACCGGGTGGTGCGAAACCAGCAGGTATTCGTCGTTTTCCACCGTATCGCCGCTGAACCACAGCGCGGCCACGACCACGCCAATGCCGAGCAGGATGGTGAACAATCCCGCCGCCAGTGCATAAGCCCTGTTTTCCATGCTTGCTTACTCCCTTTAAAAACTGCCGCCGGGCGCTGGTGCGCCAGGCTTGAAGCAACCGTCAGGTCATCGACACGATGGCCTTGACCGCCCGTACCGCTTCGAGCGCGCGCCGCCCGCGCTCGCCCATGAAAAAATTGCAGATAAAAGGATGCGGGTTGGCCACCACCTCATCCAGCGTGCCGACGATTTCCAGGCGCTGATCGCACAATACCGCGACCCGGTCAGAGAGCGCCACCAGCGTGTCGAGGTCGTGCGTCACCATTACCACCGTCAGCTTCAGCTCGCGATGCAATTCCTTGATCAGCGTCACGAAACTCTCGCTGCGGTCGGGATCGAGGCCGGCCGTCGGCTCGTCGAGAAACAGCAGTTCCGGCTCCAGCGCGAGTGCGCGCGCCAGCGCGATGCGCTTGATCATGCCGCCCGACAGCTCGGCCGGCATCTTGGACGCGTGACGCGGCTCTATGCCCACCATGTCGAGTTTCATCATGACGAGATCGTGGATCAACCCCTCGTCGAGCGCGCGCAGTTCGCGCAGCGGCAACGCGACGTTGTCGTACACCGTCAGCGCGCTGAAGAGGGCGCCCTCCTGGAACAACATGCCCCAGCGGTCGCGCAGCTTGCGCAACTGGCTGGCATTGCTGCCGTGCAATGAGACGCCGAACACGCGCACCTCGCCGCGCGACGGCCGCTCCAGGCCCAGCATCTGGCGCAGCATCGTGGTCTTGCCGCTGCCGGAACCGCCCACCAGCGACATGATTTCGCCGCGCCGCACGCACAAATCGATATCGCGATGCACGACGTTGTCGCCGAACTGCGTCCACAGGTGATGACGACGGTGATCGACGTCACTACCGAATTGGTGGTGCCGATGCCGAGGCTTTCGGTATTGGGCTCGATACGCAGGCCGAAATGGCAGGCGACGAGCGCGATCAGGAAGCCGAACACCGCGCCCTTGCCGAGGCCCAACCACAGGTTGGCGATCGGCACCGCATCGGGCAGGCTCGACAGGAAATAGGTATAGCCAATGCCGAGTTCGGCCTGCGCCGACACCATGCCGCCGATCAGGGCGATGGAATTTGTCCACAACACGATCAATGGCATGGAGATGGCCAGTGCCAGCATTTTCGGCAATATCAGGCGCAGCGTCTGCGGAATCCCCATGACCGCCATCGCATCGAGTTCCTGCGTGACGCGCATGACGCCCAGTTGGGCGGTAATCGCCGACCCTGAGCGCCCGGCAATCAGGATCGCCGCCAGCACCGGACCGAGTTCGCGCACGACACTGATGCCGAGAATGTTGATGATGAATGCGTCGGCGCCGAACAGCTTCAGCTGCTGCGCTGACAGATAAGAAAGCACGACGCCGACCAGGAAACCGACCAATGCCGTAATGCCGAGCGCCTGGGTACCGGTGCGGTAGATGTTGGACGAGATCTCGCGCCACGGAATGAGGGCCGGCCGCCGCACCATGTTGCCGGCATCCAGCACGACCTGGCCCAATACCATGACCATGGTCGTGAAGTGGTCGACCACCCGCAGCACCTTGCGGCCGATTGCCACAATGATCCACAACGGGTCGCGGGGCGCTGCCGCAACCGCCGGATCGGCCGGTATCTCGAGATGCCTGAAAATCGCCTCGTGCTCGGGTTTAAGCGTGAGGTGGGCGGCGCGCTGCCGGCCCCAGGCGCGCCACAACAGCATCGCCCCCGCATGGTCTATCACCGCGATCTCGCGCAGATCCCACTGCGAATTGCGGTCCGTCGCGTATTCGCCCAACCGCGGCGCGAGCTCAGCCAGGCGCAGTTCCAGCCCGCGTAAATTCCAGGCCCCGCTCAACACCAGGCAGCGCGCGCGGCCGGGTGCCGTAACCAACCTGACTTCAGGCTCCAGGCTAGCCTCGGACGCGGAATATGGCATAAGTGAGTGCTTATTTTCTTCGGGGACAGGACGGGTTTCCCCGCTGTAGCTACCTGATTGGGAAACGTTTTTATCCTATCCGTATGGACGCAATAAGTCAAAAATTCAGTCGCTTGGCAGGAATTTGGTGCAGCGCAATAAAAAAGTCTTGACTTGCGGCTCCCAACCCATATAATTGGGTTTGTGCGATGCAACAATTCAAACACAGCAACAGTGGTTCCGCGAAGCAAACAGATGATTTTAATGTTTTTTTATAAGGAGACTCAAATGTTCCAAACTCCCGAACAGTTTATGGCACTCAATAAAGCCAACCTGGAAGCCGCGGTCCGCTTTGCCGGTATCGCTCTGGAAGGCGCCGAGCGCATGCTCGAACTTCAACTGAAAACCGCGAAAAGCGCGTTTGCCGACGGCGTGCAGCAAGCCAAAGCCCTGACCGAAATCACGGACGTTCAGGAATTCGCGCAACTGAAGAACACGATGGCCCAGCCGACCCTGGAAAAAGCCACCAGCTACGTCAAGAGCGTTTATGACGTCGCCGCCGCGACCCAGTCGGAAATCAACAAGCTGGTCGAAGAGCAAGTCGCCGAGTTCAACAAGCAAGTGGTGACGAGCCTCGACAAAGTCGTGAAATCGGCCCCGGCCGGTTCCGAAGTCGCCGTTGCCGCCGTCAAATCGGCGATCACGGCGGTCAATTCGGCCTACGACAACCTGTCCAAATCGGCCAAGCAGTTCGCCGACATGACGCAGGCGAATGTCGAAGCCGCGACGGTCCAGGCAGTGCACGCGAGCAAGAAAAAAGCCGCTTAATTCCGGCTTCAGCAGCAAATAAAAAACCCGGGTTCTACCCGGGTTTTTTTCGTCCTGCGCCGGCGCCCTTTTCAGGGCGTGTCTGCCCAGGCAAAACCGAGACCGACGACCCCGCTTTTGAGTTCCGCAATCGCCGCCGGTATTCGCTGCGCTTCGCCGCGCACGCCGAGTTCGATATAGCGGTCGGTTTCGCTCATGTGCGGCAGGCTGAATACTTTCAAACCGGGAAACCGCGCGAGCGTCGCGTTCATCAGGTCGATCAACTGGCTCTCCCCCGCGCCGCGCACGACGATCGCGCTTTCGGCGACGCTGCCGGCGGCATGCTGGTCCGCATACCAGTTGTCGAGCACCCCGCGCGCGGATCTCGGCTTCGGCGTCGGGATGCAAATGGAGTTCGACTCCCGCCGCGTCCGCCGCGCATTGCCTCGTGTGGTCGTCGGGGGTAGCGCCGATGCCGCCAAAGCTGAAAACGACGTCTTCGGTGGCAAACGTCCGCTTGAGGGTCGCCGTGATCAGCGGGGGTTCGTCGGCCAGATACTGGCACCACGCGAGTTCCAGCCCGCGCTCGCCCAAAGTGGAGATAACCTGTGCCATATGCTTGTCCTGGCGCTTGCCGGACATGATTTCATCGCCAATGATGATTGCGCCAAATTGCACGGATGCCCTCAGCTGTGAATATAGGTTTCTAACTGCTTGATCATGACCTGCTGCTCGGAAATCGTTTCCTTCACGAGGTCGCCGATCGACAGCACGCCGATCAACTTGTCATTCTCGAGCACCGGCAAATGACGTATGCGCTTGTCGGTCATCAGCGCCATGCATTCTTCCACCGTGTTCTTGGGCTGCACGCAGACTACGCGTTCAGTCATGATTTCCTTGACCGGGGTGTCGTGCGACGACTTGCCCTGCAGGATCACCTTGCGCGCGTAATCACGCTCGGACAGGATGCCCGCGAGCCTGCCGTTCTCGACGACCAGCAGCGCTCCGATGTCTTTTTCGGCCATTTGCTTAAGCGCCTCGAAAACGCGCGTGTCGGGGCTGATCGTGCACAGCGCCTTGGTCTTGCCCTGCAGCAACTGCTTGACCGTTTTCATCGCATCCTCCGTTGGCCGTTTTGTTTCCAGTGTAATCCAATAATGCGCGGGCGCAAACGCCTGGGGCGGTTTATAGTTTGTCGGTCGCCGGCACCTGCCGCGCCTCCCCTGAGTCCGGACTCTTAACATGCGAAAATCGAACAATAGTTTCCTGCCCGATTTGTGGGCGCTGACCAAACCCTACTGGTTCTCCGAGGAGCGCTGGGCCGCGCGCGGCCTCTTGGCGATTGTCGTTGGCCTCAATCTGGGTCTGGTCTATGTAGAAGTGCTGTTGAGCTATTGGCAAAACGACTTTTACAACACGCTGCAAAACAAGGATGAGGCCGCTTTCTATGCCCAGATGATCAAGTTTTGCTGGCTGGCCGGCGCGTTCATAGTTGTCGCGGTTTACCGGCTCTACTTTCGGCAGATGCTTCAGATCAAGTGGCGCGAGTGGCTGACCAAGGATTACCTCGGCGACTGGGTGGGACAACAGACCTATTACCGGCTTCAACTCACCAATACCGGGACCGATAACCCGGATCAGCGAATCGCCGAAGACCTGCATATTTTCTGCGAGCAAACCCTGCGACTTACGCTGGATCTGCTGTCGCAGATCATTACCCTTTTTTCGTTTCTCTTTATCCTGTGGAACCTGTCGGGAACGCTGAGTTTCATGCTTGCCGGCACGGCCATAAATATTCCGGGCTATATGGTTTGGGTCGCGCTAGTCTACGCGATCCTCGGCACCTGGCTCGCGCACCTGATCGGACGCCCTCTCGTCGGTTTGAACTTCGACCGGCAAAAATTCGAGGCCAACTTCCGGTTTTCAATGATGCGTTTTCGCGAAAATACCGAAGCCATCGCGCTCTACCGCGGCGAACATGCCGAAATGCGCGGCATGCTGCGCAGATTTTCCGACGTAATCGAGAACTGGTGGGCGGTCATGCGCCGGACGAAAAAATTTACTTCGTTTAACGTCGGCTACAACCAGATTGCGATAATTTTCCCGTTCTTCGTCGC
>JAIOOZ010000219.1 GCA_021414185.1 Betaproteobacteria bacterium | reverse complement strand
GCGCCGCGTGCCGTTTTCGAGGGACAGTTCGGGCTTTTTCAGTTGTACCAGCAAGGCGATGCCGCGCGCCTGCTCGACGGCCTCGGCAGCCGTTTCGAGAATGGCAATCTCAGCATCAAGAAATTCCCGAGCTGCGGCTGCAACCACACCGCACTCGCCGGCGCCTTGAAGCTTACCGCCGAGCACGATCTGCAGCCGGACGACATCGAGTCCATCGAAGTCGAGGTGTCGCCTTTCATCAACCGGCTGGTGGGCGGCGATTTCGATCCCAGCGGCGATCCGCAGGTGGCGGCGCAATTCAACATCCGCTACTCGATCGCGTGCGCCATCACGCGGCGCAAGTTCGGTCTGGCCGAACTCGAGAACGACGCGGTTTACGATCCCGGCATAGGCACTCTCATCGAACGCATCAAGGTTGTCGTCGATCCGAAAAACAAAGGCAACCGCGGGCCGATCGAACTGCGCATACGCTCGCGCAAGCACGGCAACATCGCGTGCCGCGTCGAGCACGTGCCGGGCAGTGACGAATGGCCGTTGTCCGAACGCGAAGTCGCCGACAAGTGCCGCGAATGTTTTGCGCTGGGCGCCAAACCGTTCACGGGCAAGCAGACCGACCTCATCATGCAGCGGGTGGCGAACATCGAGCAGACTGCGGACATGGCGGAATTTTTCAAAGACCTGCTGTGAGCGCGACCGTTCGACGGACAACCTGCGGCCTGCTGGTCCTGTGCGCATCGCTCGCCGGCAATGGCTGGAGCCAGAATTACCCGCAGCGTCCGATCCGCTTCATCGTGGCGACGGCGCCCGCCGGCATTCCCGACATCGTCGCGCGCTTGCTTACGCCGCGGCTCACCGAGCTGCTGGGCCAGCAGATCGTCGTCGACAACCGCGCCGGCGCCAATGCCGTGATAGGCACCGATTTGGTCGCGAAGGCGCCGGCCGACGGTTATACCTGGTTGTTCGGCACCGGGCAGAACACGGTCAATCCGAGCGTCCTGAAGTCGCTGCCGCACGACATCGTCAAGGATTTTGCGCCCGTCACCCTCGTTTTGCAGACGCCGTATTTCCTGATGCTCCATCCCGCGGTGCCCGCGAAATCGGTCGCGGAATTCATCGCGCTCGCCAGGGCCAATCCGAACAAATTCAATTTCGGTTCGGGCGGCATAGGCAGCGCGGGCCATCTGTCCGGCGAGTTGTTCAAAAGCATGACCGGCATCGAAATGGCGCACGTGCCTTATAAAGGCATAGGCCCCGCGCTGGCCGATCTGCTCGGCGGCCACCTCGACCTGTCATTTCCCACGGTGGCCAGCGCGATGGGATATTACAAGTCGGGACGTTTGCGCGCGCTCGCCGTCACCAGCCCGCGCCGCCATCCTTCGGCGCCGGAACTGCCGACCATTGCGGAAACGGTCCCGAAGTACGAGTTCAGATCGTGGATAGGCATACTCGTTCCCGCCGGCACGCCGCGCGCAATCGTCAATCGCATCAACGCCGCGTTCGTCAAGGTGGTGAACACGCCGGAAGTCAGGGAAACATTGATCGCGCAGGGCAGCGACCCCGAAACCGGTACGCCGGAAGAATTCGCGCGCTTTATCCGCGACGAAATCGCCCGTTCCGCGCGGGTGGTCAAAACTGCTGGTATCAAACCGGAATGAGCGAACCGGTTTTATAATGGCGCAAAGGAGAAACGATATGACAGCATTGGCGCAGGCATTGGGTGAAGGTGTTGCGGCGTTGCAGTTCGGCCAGTTGCCGCCGGTCGCGGTGAGCACGGCCAAGACCGGGTTCATCGATTGCATAGCCGTCATGGTCGCGGGCTGCCACGAAGAGCCGATCGAGATTCTGCAAAAGACCCTCGCCGCGCAGACCGGGCCGGCGGAAGCCACACTTTATTTCGGCGAGCAGCGCATGTCAGCGCCCGATGCGGCGTGGGTGAACGCGGCTGCCGGACACGTGCTCGATTACGACGATTTTGCGCGCGGCCATCCAAGTGTGGTGATCGTGCCCGCGCTGCTCGCTGAAGGCGAAGCGCTCAACGCCAGCGGCGCCGATCTTCTCACGGCTTACGTTGCCGGCTACGAAGTCTGGATGGACGTCGTCATCCGCGAGCGCAGCAGTTACCAGATGAAGGGCTGGCACCCGACTCCGTTGATAGGCGCCATCGCGGCGGCGGCGGCCTGCGCGAAATTGCGGCGTCTGGACGCCAAGGGCATAACGTCAGCCATTGGTCTCGCCGCCGCACAGGCAAGCGGCATCACCGCGAGCTACGGCACGATGGCGAAATCCATGCAAGTGGGCAAGGCCGCGCATACCGGAATCATGAGCGCGCGGCTCGCCGCCAACGGCATGACTGCATTGCCCGAAGCGCTGGATCACGAGCAGGGTTTCCTGTTCGCGGTTTCGCCCAAGGGAGACGTCGATTTGCAGACTGCACCGCAGATAGGCAAGCGCTGGCACATCGTCGAAAAAGGCCTGAGCATCAAGCGCTATCCGGTGTGCTATTGCGGGCACCGCATTATCGATGCCGCGATCGAAGTCGGTTCCGGGCAAACGCTTGCCATCGATGATATCGAAAGCATAGAAGTCACCATTTCGAAAATCCACGCGTCGATATTGAAGAACCATAATCCCGATACCGGGCTCGCCGCCAAATTCAGCGCAGAGTTCGCGGCGGTGGCCTCGCTGCTCGCGGGCAATGTCGGGCTGCAGGAAGTCAACGACGAGTTCGTGCGGCGCGCCGACGTGCAGACGTTGATGCGGTGCGTGAAAGTGACGCAAAACGAAAACTATGATCCCGACGCGCCGGGCTTTTCGCTTTACGACCAGGTGAGGGTCACACTTAAAGACGGCCGCGTGCTCGAAAGTTCGCAGGTCAGGCACGCATTGGGTAATGCCAAGCGGCCGCTAGGCGCCGACGATCTGCGCCGGAAATTCCTCGATTGCATAGCCACCGGCAACCCGGCGTTGGATGCGGCCAGGCTCTTTCGCGATTTGCAGCGGCTCGAAACCCTGTCCTCGTGCCGCGCGCTGCTCGAGCAAAGCGCGGCGACTGCCGCCGCGGCGTAAGTGCTTTAACAGTTTGTTGAAATATGCGCTGACTGGCTCTTAAACGTCATTCCCGCGTAGGCGGGAATCCAGAAACTCCGTGAATATATTGACCGATAATTTCCTGGGCTCCCGCCTTCGCGGGAGCGACGGGCGTTTTTCAACAAACTGTTAATGCCGTAGCGTCCCGCCGCGCCGGATCACTCCGGCTGGATGTGCGCGGTCTGGACGATCTTCTGGAACTTGGCGAGTTCGCTCCTGATATAGGCTGAAAACTCGGCCGGCGTGCTGCCCATAGGGTCCATGCCCTGGCCCGACATGCGCTCGCGAAAGTCCGCGGTGCCGACGATCTTGAGGACTGCACCGTTCAGCCGGTTGACGATGTCGGCAGGCGTGCCCGCCGGCGCCAGCAGACCGAACCAGGTGCCGATTTCGAATCCCTTGAGTCCCGATTCATCGATGGTGGGCACTTCCGGCAGCAGCGGCGAGCGTTTTTTCATCGAAACGGCGAGCGCTTTCAGGCGGCCCGATTTCACGTGCGGCACCGCGTTCGGCGGGCTGGTGAACATCATGTCGATCTGGCCGCCGACGAGATCGCTGATCGACTGGCCGACGCCTTTGTACGGCACGTGCAGGATGTCGATTTTCGCCATCGACTTCAGCAGTTCGCCGGCCAGATGCGGCGGCGCGCCGACACCCGATGATGCGTAATTGAGCTGTCCCGGGTGCGCTTTCGCCAGCGCGATGAGCGACTTGATCGAGTTCACCGGCACGGACGGATGCGCGGCGAGCACGAAAGAGCTGGCGACCGTCATGCTGATAGGGGCGAAGTCTTTTGCGACGTCGTACTGCAGGCCCTTCGACAGCGCCGGCGCGATGGTCAGCGCACTCGCGCCGTTCAGCAGCGTGTAACCATCAGGCGGCGAGGTCGCGACGTACTGTGAGCCGATGTTGCCGGCGGCGCCGGCGCGGTTTTCCACGATGACAGGTTGGCCGAGTGCTTCGGACAAGCGTTGTCCGACGGCGCGCGCGGAAAGATCGTTGGGGCCGCCGGGCGGATAGGCGACGACGATTTTGACCGGCTTGGCGGGATAGCTTTGCGCATGGGCCACGTTTGCGGCCGCGAGCGCGGCCATGGCAAATACGAACAGGCCGTGGTTGATTTTTTTCATGCGTGATCCTCAGAGCAGAGCGGTCAGGTGATCGGGGTCTGGTTTCAACTCGCCGCGTTCCATGCGGTGGATGAGGTCGGTAATGCGGCGGTGAGTGGGCGCGGCAACGCCGCATTCGTCGCCCTTGTCGGCGACGAAGCCATTCATGTAGTCGATCTCGGTGCGGCGGCCTTTGCGCAGATCCTGCGTCGTGCCCGAGTAGGCGGCGTCGGTCATGCGTTCGAGCTCGACGCCGATTGCCTTGTCGACGGCGGCGAGCGCGGCACTGTCGCCGGCCGCCGCTTTGAGCCAGACGTCGGGTTCGAGCCGGCGCACCGGCTCGATCGGAAAACCCTGCGCGCGCCCTACGTGTATCGCTTCGGCGGCAAGCTTGATGACGAGCTTGCGCGCCTTTTCGTCTTTCAGCACCGTCATCAGGTTGAAGCCGGTGATGCCCGACACGCCGGTCGTCATCGTGTTGGCGACGCATTTGCCCCAGCGCTCGCCCCACAGGT
>JAIOOZ010000218.1 GCA_021414185.1 Betaproteobacteria bacterium | reverse complement strand
ATAGAAGGCAATCAGTACTTCGGCGAAAACAACGTGCGGCGCAGCCTGCCGGGAATCAAACCCGGCGCCACGCCCAATTCGCAGTTGCTGGCGCAGAATCTGCAATTGCTGGCGGAGCACCCGGCCAAGCAGACGACCGTGCTGCTCAAGGCGGGTGCTACCGAATCCCAGGTCGATGCCACCGTCAAAGTGGTCGATGAAAAACCGCTCAAATTTGTCGCCACGTTCGACAATTCCGGCACTGTCGACACCGGCCGTTTCCGTACCGGCATCGCCATGCAATATTCGAACGTGTTCGACCGCGATCACGTTTTCAATTTACAGTACGTGACTTCACCGGAAAACCCCAACAAGGTCACGATATTCGGCGCCGGCTACCGCATACCGCTTTACGATTACAACAGCGCGCTCGAGTTTTTCGCCGGTTATTCTGACGTGAGTTCCGGCACGCTGCAGGGGCTTTTCAACGTCAGCGGCAGCGGTACCGTCATGGGCGCACGCTACAACCTCTATCTGCCGAAGATTGCGGAGTACGAGCACAAGGTCGCTTTCGGGCTTGATTACCGCGCTTTCAAGACCAACGTGACGACGCTGACGGGCACGCCCCTGGTGCCGGACGTGACAGTGCTGCCGTGGAGCGTCACTTACAGCGGCCTGTGGCGGATGAGCACCTCGGAGATCGGTTACTACCTGGGCTATTCGCAAAATATTCCCGGCATGAACGACGGTGGCGACAACGATTTCAAGTTTCCCAAGGCTGGGATAGCCGCGCCCGTGCGCGTCGATGCGACCGCGAATTACCGCATTTGGCGGTGGGGCGCGAATTACAGCCGGGCGCTGCCCGGCGAGTGGCAGTTGCGTGCCGTCATCAACGGGCAATACACCAGCGACGCGCTGATACCCGGCGAGCAGTTCGGTTTTGGCGGCCCGGATTCGGTGCGCGGCTTCAATAACCGCGAAGTTTCCAACGACAAGGGCTATGCCGCCAGTATCGAAGTCTATACGCCTGAATTAGGGGCGAGATTCAACTGGAAAAACGTCAAGATGCGTTTGCTGGGGTTCTACGATATGGGCACCACCGGCCGCAACAGCATACAGCCGGGTGAGCTGTCAGGGCAGTCGGGCGGCAGTGTCGGTTTCGGCATGCGCATGACCTACGGCAAGCACCTCAACGTACGCCTCGATTTCTCGCAGGTAGTGGACCCCGCCGGCAACCAGGCCAATGGTGACCAGATGGTGCAGGGCAGTATCGCCATCCCGTTCTGAGCCCTGACCTGGGCAACATTGCTATCCTGCTGAAACTTCTGTAGAATCCGCGCCTCGGTTAACGCCATTCGGCGGTTTTTGACCTCAGTCCTTGCCTCACCGTACACGCATAACGGGAGGCTTTACCCATAAGGAGATTTATCGATGCGACATTATGAAATCGTTTTTATCGTACATCCCGACCAGAGCGAACAGGTCCCTGGGATGGTCGAGCGCTACCGCTCGACGGTGCTGGCCAAGGGCGGCAAGATCCATCGCCTCGAAGACTGGGGCCGGCGCCAGATGGCATATCCCATCCAGAAAATGCACAAAGCGCATTACGTGCTCATGAACATCGAGTGCAACAACGAAACGCTCGAGGAACTCGAACATGCGTTCAAGTTCAACGACGCCGTGCTGCGCCACCTGACCGTCCGCATGACGGAAGCGATGACCGCGCCCTCGCCGATGATGAAAGAGGAAAAATCGCGCTCGTTGACGCAGTCGTCGGCACCAGCTGCTGCTGCACCGGCGCCCGCACCTGTTACAGCGCCTGCCGCGGCACCCGCAACGACATAGGTGAAACGCAATCAGGTCGTCATCGACGGCCGCTTGCTCAAACGCGCAACATTGCGCCACACACCCGCCGGAATTCCGGTTATCGACCTGGTAATTGAACACAAGTCGATGCAGACGGAGGCGGGCGGGCAGCGCGAAGCGCGATGCGAGGTTGAAGCGGTGGCGATCGGCGAACTGGCGGTCAGGCTCAGCACACAAAAAACCAATCAGCCGTTGCGGATTAAAGGCTTTCTCACCCAGCACAGCGTCAAGGATCGCAGGCTGGTGTTGCACGTGACAGACGCAATCAGCAACGGCACCGAATAGCGCAGGAATCAAGGAGATCAAGATGGCAATGGGACGCGGTAAGGGCAGGGGCAAGAACGACAAGAAGGACAAGGATAAAAAACGCGGCGCGAAGAACCTTTTTCGCCGCAAGAAGTTCTGTCGCTTCACGGTCGAGAAAATCAAGCAGATCGACTACAAAGACGTCGATTTGCTGAAGGACTTCATCAACGAAAACGGCAAGATCATTCCTGCGCGCATTACCGGCACCAAGGCGCGCTACCAGCGCCAGCTGGGCGATGCGATCATGCGCGCGCGCTTTCTCGCGCTCCTGCCGTACACCGATCTGCACTAAAGAGGACTGCCATGCAAATCATACTGCTCGAAAAAGTGGTCAATCTTGGCCAACTGGGTGAAGTCGTCAAAGTGAAGGACGGCTTCGCCCGCAATTACCTGATCCCGCAAGGCAAGGCCAAGCGCGCGACCCAGGCCAGCCTCGCTGAATTCGAAAAACGCCGCGCCGAGCTCGAAAAAGCCCAGGCCGACGCGCTGACCGCCGCGCAGGAACGCGCCGCCAAGCTAGACGGCCTGATGGTGCAGATCACGCAAAAAGCCGGCGTCGACGGCAAACTGTTCGGCTCGGTCACCAATTCGGACATTTCCGATGCGTTGAAGGCGCAGGGTTTCGAGGTGCCGAAGGCGGCCATCCGCATGCCTGCGGGCCCGCTGAAGCAGATCGGCGACCAGCAGTTGAAAGTCGCATTGCACACCGACGTGGTGGTCACGATTACCGTGTCCGTGCTTGGCGAGCCGGTCTGAAGCGGGCGCTGTCAGCACGTTAGCGTTCATTTCAAACAGGTTTTTTTGCGGCAAAAAAAGGGCTGGTGACAGCCCTTTTTTTATGCGGCTGGCTCTGGTAAATTGCAGCGTGTCTCAGCAGTTCGCGCAGTCCGACAGGCCTGAAAAAACTTCCCCCAGCACTAACCGAAAGCCGCCTCCATGGCACAGGCCGTAACGCCAATTAACCGCGATCCGCAGATCGAAGCGCTCAAGCTGCCGCCGTATTCGGTCGAGGCCGAGCAGTCGGTGCTGGGCGGCCTGCTGCTCGACAATACGGCGTGGGAAAAAATCGCCGACCTGCTGACGGACGCTGATTTTTATCGCGCGGACCATCGCCAGATTTATCGCCATATTTCGCTGCTGATCGAAGACAACAAGCCGGCCGATGCGCTGACCGTGGCCGAAAGCCTGGAGCGCAGCGCCAAGCTCGAAGAAGTCGGCGGCCAGGCCTATCTCGGTTCGCTCGCGGTGAACACGCCGAGCGCGGCGAACATCAGGCGCTATGCCGAAATCGTGCGCGAGCGCGCCATCATGCGCAGGCTCGCGGAAGTCGGCACCGGTATCACCGATTCGGTGTACAACCCCCTCGGTCGCTCTGCCAAGGACCTGCTCGATAACGCGGAAAAAGAAGTGTTCGCGATCGCCGAGGCCGGCTCGCGCGGCCGCCAGGGCTTCAGCGAAATCCAGCCGCTGCTGACCAAGGTGGTGGAGCGCATAGACACGCTGTACAAGCGCGATAACCCGAGCGACGTCACGGGCATCGCCACCGGCTTTACCGATCTCGACCGCATGACCTCCGGCCTGCAACCGGGCGACCTGGTGATCGTGGCGGGGCGGCCGAGCATGGGCAAGACGGCGCTGGCGCTAAACATTGCCGAACACGTGGCGTTGTCGGTAGGGATGCCGGCCGCGATATTCAGCATGGAAATGAGCGGTCCCCAGCTGGTCATGCGCATGCTGGGCTCGCTCGGCCGGCTGGACCAGCACAAGATGCGCACTGGCGCGCTGAACGACGACGACTGGCAGAAACTGACGACCTCGGTCGGCAGGCTCAACGAGGCGCCCATATTCATCGACGAGAGCGGCATGTTGAACCCTACCGAGTTGCGCGGCAGGGCGCGCCGCCTGCATCGTCAGCAGGGCGGCCCCGGTCTTGGCCTGATCGTGATCGATTACCTGCAACTGATGGAAACCGGCAACAGCATGGAAAACCGCGCGACCGAAGTCGCGGAAATATCGCGTGCGTTGAAAGCCGTAGCGAAGGAGCTCAACGTACCGGTCGTCGCGTTATCGCAATTGAATCGCGGGCTGGAACAGCGTCCGAACAAGCGTCCGGTCATGTCGGACCTGCGCGAATCCGGCGCCATCGAGCAGGATGCCGACCTGATCCTGTTTATCTATCGCGATGAGGTTTACAACCCGGATTCGCCCGACAAGGGCACGGCAGAAATCATCATCGGCAAGCAGCGTAACGGGCCCATCGGCACCGTCAAGCTCACTTTCCTCGGGCAGTACACACGCTTCGAGAACTTTGCGGCGCCAGGCCGCTACTAAATCCCGGTTACAGTACTTCCGCTGCGTGGTCGGCCAGCCGCGAGCGTTCTCCGCGTTGCAGCGTAATGTGTCCGCTGTGCGTCCAGCCTTTGAAGCGGTCGACGACGTAAGTCAGTCCTGAACTGCCCTCGGTCAGGTACGGCGTATCGATCTGCGAAATATTGCCGAGCACCACCACCTTGGTACCGGGACCGGCGCGGGTGATCAGCGTTTTCATCTGCTTGGGCGTCAGGTTCTGCGCCTCGTCGATGATCAGATACTTGTTGAGGAAGGTGCGGCCGCGCATGAAATTGAGCGACTTGACCTTGATGCGCGAGCGGATGAGATCGCGGGTGGCGGCACGGCCCCATTCGCCGGCCTCGTCGTCTGTTTTGTTGAGGACGTCGAGATTGTCTTCCAGCGCGCCCATCCACGGGTTCATTTTTTCTTCTTCGGTGCCAGGCAGAAAACCGATGTCTTCGCCGACCGGCACCGTGACCCGGGTCATGATGATTTCGGAGTAGGTCTTGTGCTCCAGCGTCTGCATGAGCCCGGCGGCAAGCGTCAGCAGCGTTTTTCCGGTGCCGGCCTGGCCGAGCAGGGTGACGAAATCGATATCCGGGTTCATCAACGCGTTGAGCGCGAAATTCTGCTCGCGGTTGCGCGCCGTGATGCCCCACACATTGTGCCGCTGGTGCGCGAAGTCCTTGATCGTCTGCAGGATGGCGGTCTTGCCGGCGATTTCCTTGACCTGCGCGTAAAGCGGACGCTCGGCCTCCTGGAACACGAATTCGTTGACCATCATGCTCGCGCACAGCGGGCCGTGCAGGCGGTAGTAGGTGTGCCCGGACTGCTGCCACGATTCCATGCCTTTGCCGTGCTTGTCCCAGAAATCGGCGGGCAGTTCGCGCGTGCCGGTATAAAGAAGATCCGTGTCTTCGAGCACCTTGTCGTTGAAATAATCCTCGGCAGCGAACCCCAGAGCACGCGCCTTGATGCGCATGTTGATGTCCTTGCTGACGAGAATGACCTGGCGTTTGGGGTGCGCCTCCTGCAGGAATTTCACGACGCCGATGATCTGGTTGTCGGCCTTGCCGCTGGCGAGCCGCGCCGGCAGTTCGCCGGTGATCGACTGGGTCTGTAAAAAGAGCCGGCCGGACGCGTCGCCGCCGTTGTGCTTGCTGAGCTCGATGCCGCTTTCGATGTCGTGTTCGCTGCCGCTGACGATTTCGTCGAGGAAGCGGCTGGCTTGGCGCGCGTTGCGCGCGACTTCCGACATGCCTTTCTTGTTGCTGTCGAGCTCCTCGAGGGTGGCCATCGGTATGTAGATATCGTGTTCCTCGAAGCGGAACAGGCTGGTGGGATCGTGCATCAGCACATTGGTGTCAAGTACGAAGAACTTGACGTTGGCGGGCAGGCGCGTGACTGCAGAAGCCGCTTTACGCTGGGTCATTTGAGGCCGGTGAGGAGTGAGGAGAGAGGGGTGAGGCGTGACGGGTGATGAGCAATGGGTGATGAGTGATGGGCGATAAGTGACGCGCGGCCGATTGCAATCGTGCGAGTCGTCGCCTACTCATCGCTCATTACCCATTGCCGATCACCGGTTTACTTCAGTGTCTTGACGAAATCGAGCACTTCCTGGACGTGGCCGGGCACTTTGAGGCCGCGCCACTCGCGCGCCAGCTGGCCGCTTGCGTCGAACACGAAAGTGCTGCGCTCTATGCCGCGCACCTGGCGCCCGTACATGTTTTTCATTTTGATGACGCCGAACAGCTTGCACGC
>JAIOOZ010000217.1 GCA_021414185.1 Betaproteobacteria bacterium | reverse complement strand
AGCATGGACGGCAGGCAGGCCTTGATGCAGTGAAACGAGCCGTCGAGCGTGATCGACATCGTGGTGCGCCAATCCTCGAAGGTCATGTCCTTGAAGAGTATCTCTTTGCGCTGCGAGGCGTTGAGGACAAGGATGTCGATCTTGCCGAAGCGCTTGACCACGCCCTCGCCCATCGCGCGCACCGCAGCGGCATCCGCGACGTCGGCGAGGAACACCTCGGCGTCGCCGCCCGCCGCGCGGATCTCCTGCACCAAAACGTCGGCATCGTCGCGCGAGCGCAGCGTGTTGACGGCAACGGCTGCACCCGCCGCAGCGAGCGCGAGCGAAATCGCGCGTCCGATATTCCTGGCGCCGCCGGTGACGAGCGCGACCTGGCCGGCAAGTTCGTGGCCGGCGGCGGGTAGACCCTGTACTGCCATGCTGCCTCCCTGCGTCAGATTCGTTAGAGCGGCCTATTATGCGGATTTCGGCGGGCGCGATCCACAAAGTACGAGGTGACGGTAGACAGCAAGGATGCCGGGCGGGCGTCGGGCAGGTCGTGACGGTCAAAATGGTCCATGGGCAAGCCAGCGCTCGATCTGGTCGAAGCGATCCACGCCCCAGAACGCCTCGCCGTCGACCACGACGAAGGGCGAACCGAACACACCGCGCTGGATGGCGGCATCGACTTCGCGCCTTAACCTGGCCTTGACCCCGATGTCGTTCAACGCCGCGATCACCTCGTCGCGGTTCATGCCGGCCGCTACCGCCACATCGGCAGTGACTTCCTGGCTCGAGATGTCGCGGTCCTCCACGAAATAGGCGTGATAAAGGCTGCGCGCAAGGTTCCTGGCGAGCGCCGGATCGCGATCGTTCGCCCAATAGAAAGCGCGCGCCGGCGCCACGGCCGGAATCGGAAACCGCGCAGGGAGCTTGTAAGCGATGCCGTAAAAGCGCGCCGAGCGCGCGATGTCGCGCATGACGTAGGGGCCCTTCAACGGCAACTTCAGCACTTCCAGTTCGTGATCGACTTTGTACACCGCGCCGAGCAGGATAGGCCTCCAGTTCACACCGCGGCCGTAGCGGGCCGCGAGGGCGTCGATTTTGGTCGATGCGAAATAACCGTACGACGATGAAAAGTCGAAATAAAAATCGATTGCGGCGGGCATCAATGTTCCTTTGTTTCGAGGGAACGCAACAAGCCTTTTTCGCGCAGCACCGGATACGAGGCTTCCCGCAGTTCCGGCAGTTTTCGATAGAGGCTGTAGCCCATGCAGGCGAACAACGCTGCGGAGAGAACGAATACCGGCTCCACGCCGATGCGCTGCGCGAGCGCGCCTTCCGCAAGGCTTGCCAGCGGCAGCATTCCGCTGAAAGACATGCTGTAGAAAGCCATCACCTGCGTGCGCAGATTGTCCGGCACGAGCGACTGCAGCAGCATGTTGCTCGACGTCACCACGATGATCGTTCCGCCGCCCCCGATGAGCAGGAGCAGCAACGCCGCCCACAGCATGTGATTGAAGGCAAATGCAAGCGCCGCGACCGCCGCGGCGAAGCAGCCTGCGACCGAGCGGGCGCCCAGCCCTATCACCGACTCTCTGCCGGCGAGATAAAGCCCGGCAAGCAACGCGCCACAACCGTAGGCCGCCATCAGCATGCCCAGGGTGTCGGGGCCGCCCTGCAGGATGTCTTTGGCATAGACCGGCATGAAGGCCATGAACGGCGCGAGACAAAAGCTCGCCGCGACGACTGTCGCGAGCAGCCAGCGCGCAGGCGCGAACTGCCGCACATACCCGGCGCCGGCGCGGATCGAGTTCTTTTCCTCGCCGCGCGCGGACGGCGCCGGATTAATCGCCAGCAACGTATAGATCGGACCGATATATGAAAGTGCGTTGATCGCAAAGCAGGCCGCTTCGCCGAAAGCCGCCAGTATGACGGCGGCCACGGCCGGCCCGACCAGCCGCGCGGCGTTGAAGGTGGCGGAATTGATCGCGACGGCATTCGAGAGAAACGCGCGATCGTGCACGATATACGGCGTGAACGCCAGACGCACCGGCGTCTCGATCGCCGTCGTCGATCCAAGTATCAACGACGCCACGACCAGCATCCAGGGGGCAACGACGCCGAGCCAGACTACGGTGCCGAGAAAAACCGCCAACGCCATCTGGATAACCTGAATCACGATCAGAACGCCGCGCCGGCTCAACCCGCGCGTCAGCACCGCGCTGAACGGCGACAGTATCAGCGCCGGGCTCTGCCCGCAAAAAGCGATCAGCCCCAGCATGAATACGGAGCCGGTCACGCGATACGCGATCCATGCGAACGCGATCTGTTGCACCCAGGTGCCGACCAGCGACACGCTCTGGCCGAGAAAATACAAACGAAAATCGCGGACAGCAAGCGCGCGAAAAGTATTCTTCAATGCGGCAAGGCCGCGGGATTGCATCACCACAGGATTTTTCGACCAGGTGCAAACCGTGCCACGTTCATTGCCAGGATGCCGCATCGGCCGCTCCTGGAATGCGCGATATACAGGATAGATCCCCCTAGTTGGGCCGGCGAAAAACTTCAATCCTGGCGACCAGCCCTTCCTGGATCAGCGCCTCGGTGATGATGCGCGTCTCCGCATTTTGATTGGCCTCGACGGCAACGGCCTTGAGATCGGGTAGGAGCGCATGCGCTTCGTCGTAAGCTGGCCGGGCGTGTTCGCGATTTTCGTCCTTGACGACGGCGTTCGCCCAGCGGCCATACAACGCGATCGCGAGCACGTGCCGTGCCGCCGCGTAGTCCTTGATTTGCAGGGTCTCGCGCGCGCGCAAAATCGCTGCTGAAAACTGGCCGTGCCGCAGCAATGCGTCCGCATATCTCGTGCGTAACCAGGTGGCGGCGGGATTTATTGCGACAGCGTCACGAAACATCTGTTCGGCTCGTTCCCAGTCATGCCTGGCGACATAGTAAACGGTCAATTGCTGTAACGCGTGGCTCAAGGCCGCTTTTTTGGCGGCGGGATTCCCGACCACCTCACGGTATTTTTCCGCCGCGGCTGCGAGATTGCCTTCCTCTTCGTAAACTTCCGCCCAATTGAACGCAAGCCATGAACTGTCGGCGCCGAGTTTCGCGGCCTCGATCAGCGCAAGCTTCGCGTCCGCCAATCGATGCATGTCGACCAATAAATGCGCCCTCAGAACCCAGGCGTTGCCGTTACCGGGATCGAGCTCGATAGCCTTGAAGATCGCCCGTTGGGCGGACCCCGCCGCAACGCCGGCGAACAACCGTCCAAATTCCGGGCCGCCCGTGACTTGCAACCGACACACCTGCACATAGGCTTTCGCATAGGCGGGGTCCAGTGCGAGCGCCTGGCGGAGCTTTTCCGCAGCCGCGTTGTAGGCCCCGTCTGCTGCCGGGAATTCATCGAGTATCCGCGCGGCCTCGGCGGTCAACGCAGCAGCAGTCTCATCCGCCGCGCGTGCCGGCGTACAGCCAGCGATCAATGCTGCAAACGCCGTCACGAGCAGCAGGTGTTTCATGAAAGCGTACATAGTATCCCGGGGTTAATGGCAAACGATTTGCCGCGTCTGTCAGGCCTTTGTATGTGTTGGCGCCATCTCTCCATTGGGAAGCACCTCCTGAGCGCCGGGGCTTTCCCGGTTGCTCACCCCTATTGCCTACCATCAGGAATGCTTGGAGTTTAGCGAACGCCCACGCCGCCGTTTTGATCCATATCAACAACCTGCGGCCTCGGTAAAGCGGGGTTTGGCGACCACGACGGACCTGGGGCAGCACGCCGGAGCGCCTGGCTCTATCGATCGTTGCCATTCGCGCCTCTCCGCATTTCAACTGATAATGGCGTTGGATCCGTTACGCGCGCATTCGGCAAAGACCATTTAACAAAGGACGCAACGATGAGATGTGAAGCAAAGATTTTGTTGGTGGCCCTGATGGGCTGCGTGCTGGCGCACGATGCGCTCGCTGCCTACCCGGAACGGCCACTGCGCATGATCGTGCCCTCCGCCGCCGGCGGACAGCCGGATACGAACTCGCGGCTGGTCGCCAATGAGCTCGGCAGGCAGTTGGGGCAGCAGGTCGTCGTCGACAACCGGCCGGGCGCGAGCAGCACTATCGGTTTCGAGGCAATGGCCAGGGCGCAACCGGACGGCTATACGATAGGCTACGGCGCGTTTCCGCTCGCCACCAATCCGAGCCTGCTCGCGAAGCTTCCCTACGATGTGAACAAGGACTTCCGCATGATCGTCCTGACGAACATCTCGCCTAACGTCATCGCCATCACGCCGGCGCTGCCCGCGAATTCGATCACCGAACTGGTTGCTTACGCCAAGCGCAACCCGGATCAGCTGATGTTCGGCTCCACCGGCAGCGGCAGCACGATGAATCTCAGCATGGAACTGCTCAAGCAGATGACGGGCACGCGCATGGTGAACGTGCCGTTCAAGGGCATGCAGCAGGTCATCACCGAAATCGTCGGCGGCCGCCTGCAGTTGCTTTCCGACAACGTGACCTCCGTGCTGCCGCACGTCACGGCGGGCCGTTTGCGCGCGCTCGGCGTGACGGGCCCGCGGCGCATTCCGCTCGCACCCGATATCCCGACGGTGGCCGAAGCGGGTGTGCCGGGTTACGAAATCACTGCGTGGGGCGGCTACATGGCGCCAGCGGGAACGCCCGGCCCGGTCGTCGCGAGGCTCAACGCCGAGATCAACAAGGCGATCGCTACGCCCGCGATCCGCGACAAATGGCTCGCGCTGGGGATAGAACCCGTCGGCGGCACGCCAGAGCGTTTCGCCGAACATGTTAAAAAAGAAACGGCGAAATGGCCGTTACTCCAGCTTCATCCCGATGTCTTTCACGATCTGCCGCCAGCGATTGACGTCGGCGAACACGAATTTCGCGAACTCCTCCTGCGTCATCGGCACGACTTCTCCGCCTTCGCGCGCGAATTGCTCCTTCAGTTGTGGCACCTGTAGCGCCTTACGCAGGGTTTCGGCGAGCCGGTTGACGATGTCGGGCGGCGTCTTGCCCGGCGCCGCGAGGCCCCAGAACTGCTCGCTCACGTAAGAGACGCCGCCTTCCGTAATGGTCGGGATCTCGGGGGCGAAAATCGAACGCTGGGCGCTGGCGACACCCAGCGCCTTGAGCCGGCCCGCTTTCACCTGCACCAGTGCCGAAGGCAGGGTGGTAATCACCATTTCCACCTGCCCGCCGATGAGTTCGGTGAGCGCGGGGCCTATGCTCTTGTAGGGAACGTGAACGATTTTGATGCCGGCCAGCTTGGCGAACAGCTCGGTGGTCAGGTGATTGCTGCCACCAGTACCGGAAGAGCCGTAGTTCAGTTCGCCGGGGCGCTTGCGCGCGAGCGCCACCAGTTCCTTCACCGACCTGATCGGCATCGAAGGGTGCACGACGACGATCATCGGGCTTTTCGCCATGATGCCGATATAGGCGAAATCACTGAACACATCGTACGGCATCTTCGCGCGCACCGCGGCGTTCGTCGTGAATGATGTTTGTATCGTCAGTATGGTGTAGCCGTCGGGGTCCGAACGCGCGACGTGCTCGGCGCCTATCATCGCGCCCGCCCCGGGCCGGTTGTCGACGACGAACAACTGCCCGAGCATCGGCCCCATGACCAGCGCGGTGGCGCGCGACAGGGTGTCGTTGCTGGCCCCGGGCGCGAAGGGCACCACCAGGCGTACCGGTTTCGCCGGATAGGCAGGCGCCTGGCTTGCCACATCAGCGCTTGCCACGGCAGTAAGAATCACCAGGCCGGCACGCTGCATGCGGGCGTTCCCGCCTGTCGAGTCGCGAATGTCGGTCATCTTGCTTCTCCTCAAGTCGCATGCATTGCCTTGCTCCACCAAGTCTACCCGCGCGCGGGGATCAAAAGCGACTAAAGGTTATTGCAAAAAATCCAAAAAATATTCCTTCCCCCTCAGGGGGAAGGTTAGGATGGGGGTGGGTCAAAATTAAGCGCCACCCATCCCCACCCTGGCCCTCCCCGTGAAGGGGAGGGAATAATCTGAGGCTGCTTCCAGCGACACTTCGTCAGTGTTTCTCGTTCCAGCCGGTCGTCTTCGCGCCTTCCGTTGCAACCAGCACGAACGCCATCACACAGGGCTCGGTGCCGCGGTTGTTCCAGTTGTGCAGCGTGCCGCGCTGGATCACCACGTCGCCGGGCTTCAGATGCACTTCGCCGTCTTCCATCTCCATCCACATTTCGCCGGACAGGCAGATCGCGTAGTCAACGGAATCGGTCTTGTGCCAGCGCGGAATGTTCTTGGGCTCATAGCGGCCGTAGCGGAATACTGAGCCGCCGGCGAGGCTGGTGCCGAGGTCCCACGTGTTCGGATCTTCTTCCGTCGTCTCGGCGGGCAGTTTGCGCGTCGCCCACATCGGGATGTTGTCGAATCCCGGACGCAGGTTGATGGGCACGATCTCGCTGTCCCAC
>JAIOOZ010000216.1 GCA_021414185.1 Betaproteobacteria bacterium | reverse complement strand
ACGCCATCTACAAGCACCCAACCGCGTTCGATATAGCTGTCGGCTTCGCGGCGCGAGCAGATGCCCTGTTCGGACATCAGTTTAGAGACGCGGACTTTTTCCATGATTTCGAATTACCTGGTGTGCGGATTATGCCGCGGCACTGCTCGTCATGCTCAAGGCTACAGCTTCCGCCACCTCGATGCCGTCGATCGCTGCCGACAGTATGCCGCCTGCGTAGCCGGCGCCTTCGCCCGCAGGGAAGAGGCCGCGTACGTTCAGGCTCTGATACTGCGCGTCGCGCGTAATGCGCAGCGGCGAGGAGGTGCGCGTTTCGACACCGGTCAATATCGCATCATCCATCGCGAAGCCCGCGATCTGTTTGGCAAATGCCGGGAGCGCTTCACGGATGGCGTCGGTGGCGTAAGCAGGAATGCACGTGCTCAAATCGGTCAGACGTACGCCCGGCGTATAAGACGGCACAACCGAGCCAAGCGCGGTCGAAGGACGGTTAGCCAGGAAATCGCCGACGCGCTGCGCAGGCGCGCAGTAGTTGCTGCCGCCTGCCGCAAAGGCACGCGATTCCCAGTGGCGCTGGAACCCGATGCCGGCGAGCGCATTTCCCGGATAGTCGGCAGGTGTAATGCCGACGACAATGCCCGCATTGGCATTGCGCTCGTTGCGCGAATACTGGCTCATGCCATTGGTAACGACGCAGCCCGCTTCAGATGCGGCCGCGACGACCGTGCCACCCGGGCACATGCAGAAGCTGTAAACCGAGCGGCCATTCTTGCAATGATGTACGAGTTTGTAGTCGGCGGCACCCAACAGCGGGTGGCCGGCATTTTTCCCGTAACGAGCGCGGTCTATGATCGATTGCGGGTGCTCGATGCGAAAGCCGATGGAGAACGGTTTCGCTTCGATATGAATACCGCGCTCATGCAGTATCCCAAATGTGTCGCGCGCGCTGTGGCCGACGGCGAGCACGACGTGATCCGTGGCGATGGTTTCGCCGCCGGCAAGTGTCAAGCCGCGGATTTTTCCGTCTTCGATGTCGAAATCCGTAACGCGGGATTGAAAACGGATTTCACCGCCCAGCGCCTGGATCGATTCGCGCATGTTTTCAACCATGCCAACGAGTCTGAAGGTGCCAATATGGGGTTTGCTCACGTACATAATTTCCGGCGGCGCGCCGGCTTTCACGAATTCCGTTAAGACTTTGCGCCCCAGATAGCGGGGGTCCTTGATCTGGCTGTACAGCTTGCCGTCAGAAAAAGTGCCGGCGCCGCCTTCGCCAAATTGCACGTTTGATTCCGGATTAAGCACCGATTTTCGCCACAGGCCGAATGTGTCTTTGGTGCGCTCGCGCACTGCCTTGCCGCGCTCCAGAATAATCGGGCGAAACCCCATCTGCGCGAGCAGCAGCCCGGCAAACAATCCGCAGGGGCCTATGCCGATGACTACGGGACGCAGTGTACCGTTCGCCGGCGCCTTTGTTACGAACCGGTAATTTGTGTCGGGTGTTTGCGCCAGGTGACGATCATCCTGCAGGCGCTTGAGTATTTCCGCTTCGTCTGCGACTTCGACATCCAGCGTATATACGAATGCGAGGGCAGAGCGCTTGCGCGCATCTACGCCGCGCCGGAATATGGAATAGCGCACCAGCCTTGCCGCATCGATCGCCAGCCGCTTGAGTATGCTGTCCGCCAGCGCCGACCCTGCATGATCGAGCGGAAGTTTTATTTCAGTCAGTCTCAGCATATTCGCGGGGCGCGGGCGACATCCCGAGTGGGCAAGGAATGGCGCGCGCAGTCACATCCTTGTCAGCGCACCTTCAGAACGCGCTGCTTCTCGCGCGTCCATTCGCGTTCTTTTTCCGCCTGCCGCTTGTCGTGCTGCTTCTTGCCCTTCGCGAGGCCGATTTCGAGCTTGATGCGACCGCGCTTGAAATGCATGTCGAGCGGCAACATCGTATATCCTGCGCGCTCGACACTGCCGATCAGGCGGTTGATCTCTTCCTTGTGCAGCAACAATTTTCGTACACGCACCGGGTCCGGCTGGAAATGCGTCGATACGGTGGACAGTGGGCTGATATGGCAGCCGATGAGGTAAATCTCGCCGTTGCGTACGATGACGTACGCTTCCTTCA
>JAIOOZ010000215.1 GCA_021414185.1 Betaproteobacteria bacterium | reverse complement strand
GATCATCTGGCCGGCGAATTATTTAATACGCTCGCCGGCGTGAAGATGCAGCATGTGCCGTACAAAGGCGGCGCGCCCGCGATGGTCGATCTGGTCGGCGGCAATATTCAATTGATCTTCGCCACGGTGTCGACCGCGGTCGCTGCGGTCAAGGCGGGCCGCATCCGCCCCATCGCGGTGACCACCGCAAACCGCGTGGACTTGTTCCCCGATCTGCCGACCGTGGCCGAAGCCGGCGTGCCGGGATTCGCCGTCGACAATTGGTACGGCTTCGTCGGCCCGCGCGGCCTGCCCCGCAGCATAGCCATCAAGCTGCATCGTGAAATCAACCGCTCGCTCGAATCGCCCGACATCAAGGCGCGCCTCGACGGGCTGGGCATATTGCCGTTCACGCTGCCGACGCCGGAAGCCTTCGGCGATTACATCAAGTCCGAAATCGCGAAGTACGCGAAAGTCGTCAAGGACTCCGGCGCGCGGCCTGACTGAATACGGTTGCGGCAACGATACGTTGACTGCACTTTCCGCGCGACTGAGCGCTTTACATTACACTAGACGAACGTAACCATTCGCGAGCGGAGACCACCATGAAAATAAAACGTATCGAGCACGTCGGCATAGTCGTGCGTAACGTCGAAGCCAGCCGCAAATTGTGGGAAGACTGCTTCGGCATTCCACTGGGCAGCGTCGAGCAGATTGCCGAGCGCCCCGTCAAGCTGGCGCTCTACCCGGTCGGCGAGTCGATGGTCGAGCTGATCTCGGGGACTACGCCGGACAGCAAGCACGCGAAAATGATCGCCGAGGGCAAAGGCGGGCTCAACCACATCTGCTTCGAAGTCGAAGACATCGACGAAGCGCTGGCCGAACTCAAAGCCAAGGGCATCCCGCTGCTCGACCAGGTGCCGCGCATTGGCCATGCCGGCTGCCGCATTGCATTCATCGACCCGTCCGCCACCGAGAACTGCCTGATCGAACTCGCGCAACTGCCCGCCGATCATCCGTGAACCGCGCCGCCGCGCTGCTATGGGCGCTCGGCAGCTCAATGGTTGCCGCAGCGTACGCTGCGCAGCCCAACTACCCTTCTAAACCGATCCGCCTGGTCGTCGCGCAAAGCGCGGGCGGCAACGCGGATTTCGTCGCGCGCTACTACGCGCAGCGTCTCACCGAACAACTCGGCCAGCAGATCGTCATCGACAACCGTGCGGGCGGTTCCGGCGTCGTCGGCACCGAACTCGTGTCGCACGCGCCGCCCGACGGCTATACGCTGCTGATGGCGCCGACTTCGCACGCGATCAATCCCAATTTCATCGCCAGGCTGCCGTACGACACGCGGCGCGACTTTACGTCCGTTTCCCTGCTGGGCGCCGGCTACAACCTGCTGGTCGTCAGCCAGAACAATTCTGCGCGCTCGGTACGCGACGTCATCGCGGCTGCCCGCGCACAGCCGGGGCAACTTCGCTACGCGTCGTCAGGTGTCGCGAGTGCGACCCAATTGACCACTGAACTGTTCCGCCTGATGACCGGCATCGAAATGCTGCACGTGCCGTACAAGGGCGCGCCCGCGGCGCTCACTGCCGTCATTGGCGGCGAATGCGATTTGAGTTTCGGCAGCATGGCGAGTGCGCTGCCGCTGGTGCGCGGCAACCGGCTGCGCGCCCTCGCCATTACCTCGCGCGACCGCTCGCCGGTATTGCCTGAAATTCCGACCGTCGCCGAAGCCGGCGTGCCCGGTTATGAGAGCTCAAGCTGGCAGGCGCTGCTCGGCCCCGCGAAGATGCCGGCGGACGTAGTGAACCGGCTCTATCGCGAAATCGCGCAAAGCGCGAAAAATCCCGAAATGGTGAAACGCTTTAATGCCGAGGGCATGGTGCCGCTGGGCTCGACCCCGCGCGAGCTCGACGAACATATCGCCCGCGAGCTCGAAAAATGGGTAAAGGTCACAAAGGCGGCGGGACTCAACGTGCACTAGTCGGGCAACACCACGCGGGCGCGCGAACGGCTAGAATATCGGCGGGAGGAGTGATCCGTGATGCGCTGTAAATGGAGAAAATGGAAAGCGGCCGCGCTTGCGTTGTTCTGCGCGACGGCAATATTGATTTGCGACCTGGCGGACGCGCAGACGCGCCGCGCCAAAGGCTGGGTGCGCGAACCCGCGCATATCGTCGCCTCGATTCCGCTGATGCTGCGCTTCCAGGACTACCTTCC